>CABRFA010000014.1 GCA_902470065.1 uncultured Collinsella sp. | reverse complement strand
GGGATTGGTCAAAATAGTTTGACTATTAGCGGCTAAAATCGCCCGGCGCTAACAGTGATACTGATTTTAGAGGCGAGAGGCCCGAGCTTGTCATCGTCGAGGACACAAATTCGGGCTACGAATTCTTCAGTTTGCTATGCAAAAAGAGCAGCATTAAGTGCATCAGCGCGGGAGGAAAATCAAACATTTGCAACTGCATTATGGACGCACCGGAAAACGACATCCTCGTGATTGCCGACGGCGCCGCCTTTGGACCAGAAATTGCGGAAGCAGCTGCTCTATTGCGCCGAAAGAACATCAAGCTATTCCTACCGGAATCGTTTGAATGGCTCGTGTTGAAGTCGGGATTATTCAACAGCAAACACATTAAGGACATGCTGCTTAACCCCGCTGAACATATCGAAAGCTCAAAGTTCTTTAGCTGGGAGAAGTTCTTTACTGCAGAACTCATCGAATGCTCACGAGACACACGTTTTCGATATGACAAGAGCTGCTTGAACGAGGAGTACTTGAACCCCACCGCTCTTGCGGCTCTTGAAGATACTTTGCCGGAACTTGGCATTACTTCGCACTAAAACGAGAAGTACTCACTGTCGGAGGATAGGTTTGGTCCGAGCCACGGGTCGCCATCGAGGAAGAACTCAGGCCAGCGCTGAATGAACAGCGCTTGCTCGCGCTTCCAGCGGCGCAGTTTTTCCTCGTTGGCCTCTTCCCTGCCGCGCGAGGTGAACTCGTAGTGGTATAGCTCGGCATAGGGCGTATAGATCGTGCGGTAGCCCGCCTCCCACACGCGCAGGCAAAAGTCTGCGTCGTTAAAACCGACGGCGAATTCCTCGTTATAGCCTCCGACCTGCTCAAATTCGCCGCGTCGGACCATCTGGCAGGCACCCGTTACGGCGCTAAAGTTGCCCGGGCGCACGGCACGGGCAAGATAGCCCTCGCGCTTTGCCGAGAAGTCCTGGTTGGCGTGGGCAAGTGCACCACGCACGCCAACCAAAATGCCGGCATGCTGCACCAGATGATCGGCAAAGTAGAGTTTGGCGCCCACCACGCCCGCATCGGGACGCTGCAGATACCCCATCATCTCTTCTATAAAGTCGGGACTTATGACCTCGGTATCGTTATTAAGCAGCAACAGATAATCGCCCTTAGCGTGCTCAACGCCAAAGTTAATGATCTGGGAGTAATTGAACTCGCCCGGCCAGAACACAACGCGCGCGATACCCTTGCCTTTGGATGCTGCAGCCACGCGCTCTGGCAGGGTTTCGTAATACGCAAACGTCTCCGGGTCTTCGCTGTTGTTCTCCACCAAGACGATCTCGTAGTTGGCATACGTGGCTTTCTGGGCGATCGACATCACACAGGCATCGAGCGTCTCAACGTGGTCCTTAGTGGGGATCACAATGCTCACCAGCGGCGCAGGCTCCGGCAGCGCATAGCGCATGCGGTAGACAAACGGCGTCTCGGTCTCCTCGACCGTTCCGTGAACGCCCAGCGAGTCAAAGTGGCGCTGCAGAGCCAGGCGCCCGGCCTCGATGGCATACGGTTTGCTGTCGGCGGTTCCGTCGGCGGTCGACCCCGGATGCACGCGCCAGTGATACAACATGTGCGCAATATGCTCAAAGCGCGCACCCGCTGCAAGGCAGCGAAGCGTCAGGTCATAATCCTGGGCGCCCGCGACGTCTTCCGGCGATATGCCAATGCAATCGATGAGCGCCTTCTCCACCATCAGGAAATGCGTCACGCAGTTATGGCTATAGAGCAGGTCGACGTTAAGCTTGGTCTTAAAGACCGGCTGGCCCCACTCCCCTGCTTTCTGGAACATGTCCTCGTCGCAGAACAGGACCTGGGGACGCTCGCCCTCGGCCGCCTTATTCAGCGCGGAAACATACTGGAATAACGCGTCCGGTTCCAGAATGTCGTCATGGTCCAAGAACGCGATGTAGTCGCCCATCGCTTGCTCAATACCTGCGTTGGTGTTGACCACAATGCCGCCGTTGCCGGGCAGCCCAATGCGACGAACGCGCTCGTCGTTGGCACTTGCCGCAAGATTGGCCACCGCATCCCATTCGGGCGAGGCGTCCATAAGCAGCAATTCCCAGTTGTCATAGCTCTGGGCTAGCACCGAGTCCAGCAGCTCGCGCAGGTAGACCCGATCGGTCTTGTAGCACGGCACCACAATGCTCACGAGCGGCCTATAGGCAAAGGCCGCCGAAGCGACACGCTGGCACGCCAGATCGCCCGGCTTTGCGCGATGCTGCTCAAACCAACGTCGATAAGCTGCGTCGTCAGCGCGTGCATCCTTCATGCGGTTCCAGCTGTCGTCGACCATGCCGTTGTACAGGCGACCATCCATGGCGCAAAACCCGCTCTGGATCTGCTCCGTGGGATCGCTCACAATCGCGACAAAATCTCGTATATCCTGAGGCATCTCAACGCTCAGATACGTTTTATTGACGCGACATCCGTTTTGCTGGAGAACATCGACCTGTGACTCAAACATATGCACGGTGGCATCAATCGCATTCATGTGCGTATCGAAGATCTGGAGCTCGGGGGCGCACTGGGGATCTCCCGCCCACTTGGCCTCATAGCGCCAGACGGCGCCCTCATCTGCCGGTAAATAACGAACGGCATCGATCTCGTAGCGACCGCAGCACTCGCCGCGCTGCGCATCGCGAACGAGCGCGCACATCGCAGGCTTTGCTTTGTAGTTAATCTTGGATTCCAATTTGGCCACGCGGCTATCGAGGCGAATAGAGCCCAACCTTTGGCCACCGGATGCAAAAACGACATCCATCGACGAGCCATCCAAAAACGGAAGCACCAAAACGGCGAGCTCGCGCTCGTAATCGGAAACGAAAGGGCAAAGCGCCAGCACACGGCCATGATCGACCGGGAGCACCAGCGACGGCACACAAGAACCGCTTGTCGTCGCATGGGCAAACGCTTGAGAACCCTCCCGCTCAATAAGCGCGGCGACATCCTGACCGGCAAAACGAAGCAGCACAAATAGACGGCCCTGACTGCGGCAAAGTGCCAAACGCTTGATACTCATCTACACTTCTCGCTTTCCCAAGGCGTTCGCTGCCATGCGTTTGCAAGCACCCAGGCGCCCAAACCTCAAGACGTCGTAATCGAACATGAGCTTTTTGCACGCACGGGCATTGGGGGCCTTGCTGGTAAGCGCCGCACGCACCATAGCAGCAACAGAAGAAGCGCATTGTGCGAGCGCAGCATCGTTGCCCACGGCAGAACCGGCAAGCGCTGCGGCAACGGCAGCAAACACCTTGCCGCAGCCCGTACCCAGAAGCCTGAGCGCATCGTACAGCACAAGATCGCAGAGGAAATATGCCAGGTCATCGGCATGTTGGACATCAAGACCGTCGCGCTGCCAGTCAGCCAGCACCGCGGAGTAAATCTTCACGTGCTCCAGCAGACGTGTCTCGTCGTCGTAGCGCATGGTGTCCATGAGCGAACCCTTGCGCGCCACGCGGTAGTCATACAGCTTGTTCGAGATAAGCGCGGTCTTGCGCGAACGACCGTACACGGCAAAATCGAAGACCTGGTCCTCACCATACTTAACGGTTTCGTCGAACACGATCCCGTTGCCCAGCAAAAACTCACGCTTGCAGGCGGTGCGCCATGCAAAGGGGCGAGATGCTTCCTTAAACAGCAGATCGGAGCTATAGCCTTCAAACGACACATCGCGCGGGCTCAGCACATAGTTAAGCCACGGATACCCCGCCTCCAGCGGATACGGGTTCGCGCCAAAGGTCAAAACGTCGCAGTCCTCGCGCTCAAAGGCATCGACGATCACGCGGCATGCATCGGGCGTAAAGCGGTCGTCGGAATCCAAGAACGCGACGATAGGCGCCGTGGACGCAGCGATGCCGGCATTACGTGCACTCGACAGGCCACCGTTCTCCTTATCGACCAGGGTAAAGCGCGCGTCCTTTTCGCAATAGGCAGCCGCAATATCGCGCGAGCCATCCGGCGAGCCATCGTTGACCAGCACGCCCTCCCAATCGGGCATGTCCTGCGCAAGCAGGGAGTCCAGGCACCAGGTCAGGCACTCCTCCACCTTATAGATGGGAACGACAACGGAAATCTTGGGGTTAGCCATAGTCACTCGCTCCTACTGTGCGACCGGAACGTCATCAGGGTGTGGGTTGTCGCCGTAGGTGCGCTGATACGTCAGCACGCGCCAGACCAGCGGCAGGCCGCCAATCTTAAAGTAATGCTTAAACGTATTGAGCTTACCCGGCTTCTTAAAGTCAAAGCGCGAATCGATATAGGCGCGGGGCGACTTGACCATCAGGCGCAAGTCGGTCTCGCAACGCGGGTCGAACAGCGACAGATCAAAGCGACCAGCATCCCAATCGGCCTTGAGCTCGGGCGAGGCCTTCTGCCAAAACTGCTCGCGCAGCTCATCGACCAAACGCTCGTCATTCCAACGATACGTATCGACCTTCATGCGCATTAAAATCCCCTGGAGCTGAGCCTTGAGCTCGGGGCGCTCATCCAAAAAGCGCTGCATCTCGGCATATTCGTCGCATACGCAAAACACCTTGTTGGGCGAATTAACGGAGCTCTTCTCGTTATCCTGGCGATAGCACAAAATGGGGTCCGCAATAAACGCGGCACGCTCGGCGCAAGCCCAAACCTTAAAGTTAAAGCCTGCGTCCTGATACGAGGCGCCCGGCGTGGAGAGAAAGCGAACCTGATTGTCGTTGAGGAACTCGCGTCGATAGATAGCCGACCAAATGGAAGGTTTGCGGTAGAAAATTCCCGGGCGATCGACGGGGCGATACGCGGCGCCCGTCATATGCTCGTCGATAATCCCAAACAGCTCACGGCGTTCGCTGGGCGTGGACCAATACAGGTAAAAGTCGCCCTTCACCACATCGGCATGCTCAGCATCGGCCTTGGCGACCAGCTTTTGGAGCGAATCCTCAAACATAAAGTCGTCGGACTCAAGGATGCCCACGTACTCACCGCGCGCCATCTCCAGGCCGCGGTTCATCGAGTCGCCGTAGCCGCTGTTGGCTTTGTCGATCATCTTGACACGGGAGTCGCGCTCCATGTACTCGCGGATAATCGCCGGCGAGCTGTCGGTCGACCCGTCGTTAATGCAGATGATCTCGATGTCCTTGAGCGTCTGAGTCACGGCAGAATCGAGGCACTCGCGCAGGTAGCGTTCGACATTGCAAATGGGAACAAGCAGCGAAACTTTAGGGGTATCAGAGTTCTGCAAGAGAACCTCCTGTTGAATAGCGTGTAACAGGGTTATTTTAGCAGCCGGGTTGCGGCGGGCGGCAGCGCTTGGAATTATATAAAGCGCTCCAGGCAGGCTTTGAGACCGCGAGTCGAAAGATAGAACAGCGTGGCATCTGCCATCGAAACGCCCGGGGTCGCCGCAACGAGCTTGTGGGCAACACGGCGAACGGCGCCCTTAGCAGGCATATCCGCCCACTCCGTTCCCAAAAACGTCGTGAGGTCCATGTTGACGCGAGCCGCCACGCGATGGAAGTCATCGGAATCCAAGCGCGCCAAATCAAACACGATAAGGTCCAGGAACCAGGTGATCAGCTCGCCGGGACACAGGTCCATAAGACCGTAGCCCGCCCAGTCCTCCAAGACCTCCTCGAGCATTCTCATATGGGCATCGAGCTTTTTGGCGCGAGCCTCGACACTGTTGAACTCGTGCGTCGCCGATTCGCTCTCCATCACGTAGTGGTAGAACTTGTCCGGCATGACGACGGTCTTGTGGGCAAGCGCATAAGCCGCAAATTGGAAGACGACGTCCTCGCCCAAAGCCAGACCGGGGGCGAAGCGAATGCCTTCGCGATTGAGCAGCTCGCGCGAAAAAGCCGCACGGCAGGCATAGGGCTGCGCATTCGAATGGAACAGCAGTTGGGGATCACGGGCGCCGAAGGTGCCAGCTTTGGGGCTCATGAGTTGCTGGACACGTTTGGGGGCAGCATCGGCAGGTTCACAGACGCCGCCAAAAACGGCGGCCTCGGCATCCGCAGACTCCATGGCATGCAGCACGCGCTCGACCGTCTGGGCATCGATGTAATCGTCGGCGTCCACAAAAAAGACGGTCTCGCCCTCGGCGACATCGATACCGGCATTTCGAGCACACGAGACACCCGCATTTTCCTGGTCAATCACCAGTACGCGATCGTCAGCCTGCGCGATCTGGCGCAACACGTTCAACGAATCATCAGTCGACCCGTCGTTGACGCAGACAACCTGAATCGAGCGCTCGGACTGGGCCAACAGCGAATCAACGCATCGCTGAATGGAGCGCGCAGAGTTGTAAACGGGGACGACAATGGTAGCTTTAGGACACGAGGCCTCTCCCATGCCGACCTACCCCCTCAGCGATTCGATGAGGAAGGCGGCGACCACACCTGGGCCTCCAACCGAGGCGTAATACTTAGCACGCCCCAAGGCACCATCCGTCGCAAAACTCGGATGCTCGTCAACCCAGCCCTCAGGATCTTTGAGGATGGCAGCGAGGTTCGCGCGCTTCCACGGCTTGAGGTCGTCAAGCGAAAAGTCCCCGGCATCCAAGGCCGCCTGAAATTCCTTGGCCATCTGAGCCAGGAACTCCTTATAGAACTTAGGCGCCAAGCGCACATAGTTCCACATATACGAGTCGTACTTAATGAGCTGATTGAACTTGAGCATGCGCGCGACGTCATCGCTTGCGTGATCGCGGGCAAAATCCTCTCGGATCCAACGTTCGATCTCGGCATACTCGGTATTGACGCAAAAGACCTTAGCCGAAGAATTGACCGAGGAGTTCTCGTTGTCCTGACGATACGAAAGCACGGCATCGTGCAGGTAAACGGCCTTGTCGGCGCAGGCAATCACCTTAAAGGCAAACGACGTGTCCTGAAAGGATGCTCCCGGAGTCGGCAAGAACTTGATGCCGTTGCGCTCAAGAAAATCGCGACGGTACACAGCCGACCAAATCGACGGTTTCTGCTTAAAGAACTGCGTCGTGTCGCTCGGGTGCACCGGCTTACCGCAGTCCTTGGCCTTAAACATCTCGTGCAGCGAACGGCGCTCCTCGGGCTTAGACCAGTAGAAATCAAAGTTCGCCTTCGCAAAGTCGGCATTATTGCTATCGGCGGCCGAGACAAGCTTTTCGAGTGCGTCGGGCGCCATAAAGTCATCGGACTCCAAGATGCCAACGTACTTGCCACGCGCCATCTCCAGACCGTGGTTCATCGAGTCGCCGTAGCCGCTGTTGGCCTTGTCGATCATCTTGACGCGCCTATCGCGCTCCATATACTCGCGGATAATCGCCGGCGAGTTGTCGGTCGACCCGTCGTTAATGCAGATGATCTCAATATCCTTGAGCGTCTGCGCCAGGGCGGAATCGAGGCACTCGCGCAGGTAGCGCTGAACATTGTAAATGGGAATAAGCAGCGACAGAACAGGGCTGCCAGAGGCGTTAGTAGACAAATGTGCTCCTTAGGAAATACCTGTCGTTTCATGGTATCAAAGGGTCAGCGCGCCAGCGGGCGTTTATATAATCTATGGAGCCTCTTGCGGGCAAAGCAGCCCCACGTCATGCGGCGGGCCCATGGCAGGTTCCTGCGTTTTATTCAAAGCTTGCCGCCAAGGTGCGCCGAGCCTTTACAATAGGACAGTCCCAAGGACGTATTCGATAGCTTCCGTGCAGCGCATGCGCGCCGCACGTGAAAGGATATATTGCCCCATGCCTTCAACCCTTCCCGCTCCCATCGACAAGCTCGCCATCGTCGTCGTAACGTACAAGCGCCAGGAACTCCTGGCCAACTTGTTCGACTCCATGACCGAGCTCACGGCAGCGCCCTGGCGCATCGTGATTGTCGATAACGAAAATTCGCGCGAGACCGAGGCCATGTGCTCCGCATTCAACGAGCGCCTGGCCAACCTGTGGGGCATCGACACCGAGCAACCCGACGCGCAGGGCGGCACCGACCGTGTCATCTACGCCCCGCAGCTCGAAAACGGCGGCGGTGCGGGCGGCTTCTCCGCCGGCACTAAATGCGCCTACGACCTGGGCGCCCAATGGTTCTGGGTGATGGACGACGACGTGCTCGTCATCCCCGAAGGCATCGAGCGTCTTGCCAAGTGGACTGACCGCTACGATGTCATCCAGGGTTCGCGCCTGGACTTTGACGGCGGAGCCTTCTTTTGGCAGTACCAGCTCATCCTTTCACTCGGCATCCCTAACCCCATCGCCAAGTGGGACCTGGGACCCGAGGGCTACCGCGCCATGAACCAGCTGTGCTTTGAGGGCGGCATGTTCTCGCGCCGCGTGGTCGACAAGATTGGCCTGCCCGACGCGCGCTTCTTTATCTACGGCGACGATGCCTGCTACGGCTACGTAGCCAGCCAGCACTTCCCCGCCGCCGTGGTCGCCGACGTGGTGCTCAAGCGCGCCCGTGCCGTCTCTAACTGGGATATCGCCGGCAAACGCCAGCTCAACTCTACGAGCGACACCAACCGCTACTACATCATGCGCAACCGAGGCTTCCTCGCTCGCTATATGCAGATCTACGGTGACTACCACCCCATGTTGTTCCGCCTGGGCAATGCCGCGACCTTCTGCAAGGAATTCATTCGCCTGGCTGCCGTTGACAAGTGCTTTAAGACCGGTATTCCGGCGCTGCGACGCGGCATGAAGGACGCCCGCAAGATCATCAAGGATCCCAACTGGAAGCCCATGCCGCCCATGAAGGATACCGAGTAACGGAAGCCGGAAACATCTCGGCGCTTAAAGCCGCTGGCACACCGTAGCCACATGCTGCCCATCAAAACCGAACCCCCAGCGCATGCGACCCACGCCGGGGCGCGGTACACGGATTTCGTCGATGCCATCGCGCTCTATGTCGAGTAGCGACTGCACGGCCAGCAATTCCAACCCCAGCGCATCCACATCGGGGTCATACATCATATTGATCGTTATAAGCGGGCGCTCGTCCAGCATGCCAATCGTATCGGCTATGTCGAACACAGCGCCCGTAGGAAAAACCTGGATGTCCCAGCGACCCGCGCCACACTTTCGCCTCGAAGCAGGATTGGCATAGCCCGGCAAGCCAAAGCAGAGCCCCTGCAAGAGCAGATGATATGGCAGCGGCTTATCTGGGTCGGTCTCACCGATTCCCGCATCCCCCAGGATGCGGCTTAGCGCCCGCTTCACGGTATCCTCGTTCCCACGGCACAGCCCGTCGCGAAACGCATCGACGTCTCGAATGTCTTCGGCAGCGCACTCAAACCACTCAACAATCACTAGACGCAAGGCCTGGCGAAGCTCTTTATTGGGCAATCGCAAAGCACGGAGGCGATCGCCATGCTCTGGCTCCTCAGTCATATCCGTCGTCAGGAAACCGGACAAATATAGCGCTGTCCACATGCCATCGTCAGGCGAGACATCTGGCTCTGCAGTGCCCAAACAAAGCGGGACCTCAGCGCACCCATGGGCCTCGAGCAAATCGAACAAGACCGAAAGGCGGTCGAGATTCCACCCGGCAACTACCTTACTCAGGCAATCGGCATATCCATACAGATCGGCACACACGGGCGCCGTGCAGCCTCGGTCCAGAAAACCGATCACACGCGCTGGATTCGAGCAATAATCCCTACCAAACCGATATCCCTCGAGCCATTCACGCGCATCATCAAGGTATTCCTCGCGCCCAGCATGATTCAACAGAGCCTGGACCTCGGCATCCGAAAAGCCGAACCAACGGTCACACCACGTCGAAAGCGGCGTCGTCAGATAATACGAGCAGCCGTGCAAAGAAAGCGCCGCTTCGGCAGGGCCGGGACACTCCCCCATCAGACATGCGAAGCGTAGCGAATGGCCCGCGGCAGCAATGGCGTCAAACAGCACACGGTCAAGTAGCCCTGCCGGATCGGCGCCGGAAGCGCCCCTTGCGCTCGCACGGCCCAACCACGCCGCGTCGTACCCATCAACGAGCAATACAACTTGCTCATCGCAGGCAATCTCCAGCAACTCAATGAGCACGCCAAGCACCGAGGCGACCTCGTCCTCGCTCGCCGCGCCACGCGCAACACGTTCGATGTGACGCACCTTATCTCGAGCTAAATCCGGGGCCTCCAAGAGCGCCAACAAGCGAGCGCACTCGCCCGAAAGGGCATCGCGCACGACGCCGGCAACAGCGGCGCCACGCCTCGCAGCGCCAGAAAAGTCCAGCGATATCACCGGATAGCAAGCGTACTCATCCCGATAACGCCCGCTGTCCGCATCCCAAATCTGAGCATCGGCAAACGAGATCCGACCGGCGCGACCGACCGCTGGACGCTCCAGAAAAGCCCTGAGCATCGACAAGTTCATGCTCTTGCCAAAACCCTCGGGTCGACAGCACACCACAACGGACGCGTCGCAGTCCAACACATCGGCAATAAACATGGTTTTATCGATGAGTAAACACCGATTAATTGCATCGGAAAAGTCGTGTACATCAACCGGTAGAGCTGCGTTATCCGCATGATTGAGCAACCGCGCACCAAACGCATGAATAAAACCACAATTCACCTGTTCAGACACCGTAAACTCTCCCTCTAACGCAGCACGATGCCCATTGTAACGAGCAGGCGGAGCGCAACAATATCGACTTGCAAAGGTTTCGGGCAACGGTAGCAACTGACGCCCCGAGGGGGCATAACAAATCGTTGTGCAACAAAAACGGGATCCGATGCGGCTGCACCGGACCCCGTCTCAAACGCTTTGAAAACAATCTGAAAGGCTACTCCTCCGAGCCATCCTCCCCAGAAGCCTTCTTCTGCTGATCGAGCTTATGCTTACCACTTACGATAGACGTAGCGCCCAGTGTGGCCAAGCTCGCGCTGGCAAGGCTCGCCATCACAATCAGATCGCCCGTCTTGGGCATATTGCCGCCAGATGACTTGGTTGTGGTGGTCGTCGTGGTCGTAGTGGTCACCGTTTTGGAGTCATTTTGCTCATGGACCTGTTTGTCGGTGTTGCTCTTACCGCCGTCCTCGCCCTGCTGCTTTCCGTCCTCGGTCTTGTCCTTGTTCTCGTCCTTCTCCTCAGATTCAGACTTCTTACCCTCGTCCTTCTTCTGAGTGGACTTGTCGTCCTTCTCCTCAGAGCTAGAACCCTTATCGGATTCGGTCTTCTCGGAAGCCTTGTCCTTGGAGTCGCCCTTTACGGCTTCGGTCTTTTCCGTGGAAGCCTGATCAGAGTTGTCCTTGTTCTGGGCCGAACCGTTATTAACGCCAGCCATCAGCGAAGAACCCAGCGTAGAACCAAGCTGCTCGGAGAAAGAAGGCTTCTTGTCCGGCGAAGCAACGGGAGCGTCCGGCGCCTTATTCGAATCGTCCTTGGAAGCATCGGAATCAGGGGTTGCGTCAGAGCCGGAGCCGTTGTTAGAGCCGGTGTCAACGGACGAATCGCTCGAGCCGGTAGATGAGTTAGAGGTGTCAGCGCCGGTCGAACCAGAAGCGTCGCTGTCCGTATTGCCGGCAGAGCTTGAAGGCGAATCGCCCGCAGCAGAGCCGTTCGAATCGGAGCCGTTCGAGGTAGAGCCGTCGTTGGTAGTGCCACCAGCAGAGCCATTACCGTCAGCATCGGTCGAGGGCGCATCCATCCTGTCATCGTTGGCATCGTCACTCGAGTCGTCATTCGAATCAGGTGTCGGCGAGGGCGCCGGTGTGGGCTCGGGCTGCACGGGCGTCGCGGCGGCAGCCTCGTCCTCAGCGATATAAACCAAGCAGTCCTTTAGCTCGTTGCGGTAGCGGTTCTTCCAGCCCTCATGATACTGGGGTTGGCTCGAATACTTGGTCGCCACGTTATTGACCACGCTGTTGGAAAGCGCCGTCACAAACTCGCGATCGGACATATCGTTGGAAAGATTCGCCCAGCGGAAAAAGTCCCTGCAGCCACCAGTGCCGCACATGTTGGTAATGCTCCACACCATGCCCTTGACGCAGTCGGCGCGGCCCGAAATGTCAATACCCAGGCCGCTCTTGAGCCACGCCTCGGTCACCGCATAGTACGAGTTGTACGCATAAGCATCTTGAAGTGCTGAGAACTCAACAGGATCGGTGTTGTAAGCACCCTGAAAGGCCTCCTGCGCAATACGGCCCAACTCGGTGAGCTGGCCGTTCTCATACATGGCATTGCTCGTGTTGGAAATCTCGCTGCCGCGATCAATCGCATCCTTGAGCATGCTGTACTTGGCAGAATCGTAGTTGTAAACCTGCTTCATAAACGGAATGAGCGACCAGCGGCGATCAAACTGATAGTAACCCAGTGCGTTATAGCCGTCACCATACGAAAATCCCTGGTTGTAGTTACCATGGCTCTCGTACTTGGTAAAGTACTTCATCTCGGGAGTCACGTTGACAAACGAAACGCCCTGGACCGACCTCAGCACGCCCGAGAAGGACTGCTGGGTGTAGAGACCCTTATCGATATCGGTGGCATCCGAGGCAACGCCCGGCGTGGGCTCCTCGGCAGCGACAGGTGCCGGCGCGGAAACGGCGCCAAACGAAAGCGCCAACGTCAGGCCCGCGACAATAGCAGAATGCTTGGGCTGCATAAGATCCTCCCTGCATTGGTGTAGTTAAAGTTCAGTTTGCAAAGATAAAAATAAGTATTGCAGCTCGCCCGTTGTTGCACAACAACCCCTCGGTAAACGGCAACAACCCTCCGCGAAATCTTAAGGAATTAAACAAACTGGTCGTCGGGCGCCAACAGAAGCTCGCCGTAACGCTCCATCAGCCCGTCCCTCAGCTGGCAGAATGCGGGGATATAGACGTTCAAGATGCGCTGAATCAAATCTTGAGCGAGCTTGTTGTCATAGATATGGACGTTCGTATTGCGGTCTCTGAGCATATCTAGCCAGGCTGCCTCATCAATAAAGTCGTAGAATCGGTACGACTCCTTCAAGATGGCGCGAGGAGACCCCGACGCGGCAAGCGTGGCGCCCTCATACTCGAGCAGACGCTTAAGAAGCTTCCAGCTCAGTTCAAATTGAAGATTGAACTTATTAATCAATCCACTCTGAACAAAATCATTGTTGAGATCCTGATTGGGCGCATCCTCAAGATTCGCCAAGGCGCTGACAAAGTTCTCATATTTTTTCATACAGAATCACACCATCCCTGGCAATTTCATCGAGCAATTGCTGCGATAAGGACTCGTCGAGATTGACGACATCTACATCTAAAAGAGTATCAAGACGTTCATCGATCAAATATGAGAAGCGGCCGAAATCCCGGCAACCTGCTACGGCGATGTCAATATCGCTCTTGGGCAAGTTGTCACCTCGAGCGCGAGACCCAAACAGCACGACCTTCTCGGCGTCACATTCCCGAGCAAAAACTTCGATTTGCTTGTACACCTTGTCGAGAGATGCCATTTGCACCCCTACAGCTTAATGTCAAAGTTGATCTCGGGAACGGTGGCCAGGTCGGCCAACGTCACGCCGTCGACGTACTTTTCGATCACGTCGTCCAGACCACGCCAGAACTTGACGGTCGAGCAAAGATCGCTGCGGGTGCAGCTGTTGTCGATGCCGTCGCACGCCACCGGAGCCGTGCTGCCCTCGACGGCACGCAAGATATCGCCGGCGCGCACCTCAGCCGGGTCCTTGGCCATCATGTAGCCGCCGCCCTTGCCGCGCACGCTCTTAAGCAGGCCAGCCTTCATAAGCGGACGCACCAGCTGCTCCAAATACTTTTGCGAGATATGCTCGCGGTCGGCGACCTCGCGCAGGGCAATCTTGCCCTCGGCGTCGCCAAGCGCTGCGATATAGATCATCAATCGGAGGGCATAGCGGCCCTTGGAAGAAATGAGCATACCTACCCTTCCATAACGCTGGGGACATACATAACCGATGAATTTGTCCCACATCTAGAAAAGTCGAGTGGATTAGTCGGGTTTTCCCTTGACTAACGCCGAACCCATAGTAACTTTATTCCGAGAAGATTCCTAGGGTTTAGTACACCTATGAGTACACCATATACAGAGAGGAACAGCATGAGCGCAAATCCGCTGCTTTCCATCGAAGGTCTGACCGCCTCCGTGGACGAGAAGACCATCCTCCACAACGTCAACCTCAACGTCGCCGCCGGCGAGACCCACGTGCTGATGGGACCCAACGGCGCCGGCAAGTCTACCCTTGGCCACCTGGTCATGGGCGACCCCGTCTATACCGTCAACGACGGCCGCATCGTCTTTGACGGCCAGGACATCACCGAGCTCACCACCGACAAGCGCTCCCGCGCCGGCCTGTTCCTGAGCTTCCAGGCCCCGGTCGAGATCCCGGGCGTGCCGCTATCGAGCTTTTTGCGTGCCAGCATCGCCGGCCGCCCCGGCCTGGAGATGAAGGGCAAGGAGTTCCGCCGTCGCGTCAAGGAGCTCGCGGCCGAGCTCAACATGGACACCGCCTACCTCAACCGAGAGCTGGGCGTGGGCTTCTCGGGCGGCGAGAAGAAGAAGGTCGAGATGCTCCAGCTTCTGCTGCTGCAGCCCAAGCTCGCCATCCTGGACGAGACTGACTCGGGCCTGGACGTCGACGCCCTCTCCACCGTCAGCCATGGCATGGACGCCTACCGCAAGAGCTGCAACGGCTCCATGCTCATTATCACGCACAACACGCGCATCCTGGAGCACCTGGATGTCGACCGCGTCCACGTTATGGTGAAGGGCCACATCGTGCGCGAGGATGACGCCTCGCTGATCCCTTGGATCGACAAGAACGGCTTTGAGACCTTCGAGCGCGAGGCCGCCGATCAGCGCGCCCAGGCCGAGGCCGCCGCTGCCGAGCAGCAGGCGTAAAGGGGCGACGCAATGACCAAGAACCGCACCGAGGTCGCGGACATCGACCGCAGCCTCTACGACTTCACCTATGGCGAGGAGGGATTCGAGCGCCTCGACGCCGGCATCACGCCCGACATCGTGCGCGAGATCAGCGCCAAGAAGGACGAGCCGCAGTGGATGCTCGATCTGCGCTTAAAGTCCCTCGAGATTTTCAATCGTTTTCCCGACCCGACGTGGGGCCCCTCCATCGAGGGCCTGGACATGGACAACATCGTCACCTACGTCAAGCCCAACACCGATCAAAAGCACGACTGGGAGTCGGTGCCTGACGACATCAAGAACACCTTTGAGCGCCTGGGTATCCCCGATGCCGAGCGCAGCTACCTGGCGGGCGTCGGCGCGCAGTACGACTCCGAGCTCGTCTACCACAACATGCAGGACACCGCGTCCAAGATGGGCATCGTCTACTCCGGCATCGAAGAGGCCCTGCACGACCCGCAGTGGGAGCCGCTCATCCGCGAGAAGTTTATGACGCTCATCCCGCCCACCGACCACAAGTTTGCGGCCTTGCACGGTGCCGTGTGGTCGGGCGGCTCGTTTGTCTACGTGCCCAAGGGCACCAAGCTCGACTTCCCGCTGCAGAGCTACTTCCGCCTCAACGCCAAGGGCGCCGGTCAGTTTGAGCACACGCTCATCATCGTCGAGGACGATGCCGACCTGCACTTTATCGAGGGCTGTTCCGCGCCCAAGTACAACGTGGCCAACCTCCACGCCGGCGCCGTCGAGCTCTTTGTGGGCAAGCGCGCGCACCTGCGCTACTCGACCATCGAGAACTGGTCCAAGAACATGTACAACCTCAACACCAAGCGTGCGCGCGTGGACGAGGATGGCGACATCGAGTGGATCAGCGGCTCCTTCGGCAGCCACGTGGGCTACCTCTACCCCATGAGCGTGCTCAACGGCCGTCGCGCCCGCTCGAGCTTTACCGGCATCACCTTTGCCGGCGCCGGGCAGAACCTCGACACCGGCTGCAAGGTCGTGCTCAACGCGCCCGAGACCTCGGCAACCGTCGAGACCAAGGGCATCTCCAAGAGTGGCGGCATTCAGACCTTCCGCAGCTCTATTGTGGCGACACCCAAGGCCGAGGGCTCCAAGGCAACCGTGAGCTGCCAGTCGCTGATGCTCGACGACCAAAGCCGCTCCGACACTATTCCGGCCATGGACATCCGCGCCAAGAACGTCGACATCGGCCACGAGGCCACCATCGGACGTATCGGCGACGACAAGGTGTTCTACCTGATGAGCCGCGGTATCCCGGAGGAAGAGGCTCGCACCATGATCGTCAACGGCTTTGCCAACCCGGTCTCCAAGGAGCTACCGCTTGAGTACGCCGTCGAGATGAACAACCTGATCAAGCTCGAGATGGAAGGAGCGATCGGATAATGGAACAGACCACGAACACCGCTGCTACCGCCCTTGAGCAGGTCAATGCGATGCCGGCTGCCACTTGGGGTTGGCTCAAGATGAACCAGACCAAGCTCGAGCTCTCTGACGAGCTTGCCGCCGCTCCCACCGAGACCGTTGAGGTTGAGGGCTTGGAAGAGCAGTTTACTGGCGTGGCAGACGCCTTCGACACCGCCATGGACGCCATGGCCGAGCGCTTCCCCGAGCGCCGCGCCTCCGCCCCCGGCGACGCCGCCGACAGCGCCCGCATCACGCCCGAGACCGAGCTCGACGTGCCCGCAACCTCCGTCTACCAGGCCGGCGCCATTAAGCTCGAGGAAGAGCTCTCCCCTGCTGAGGCCTTCGAAACCGGCATGGGTGAGGCTGCCTACGCCTACTTGGCCGAGCACGCTACCAAGCGCATCGTCATCGATGTGCCCGCATACAAGCACGCCACGGTTACCGTGCGCGTGAGCGGTGTCGATGCAGCCGCGGCCATCGCCGCCATCGACGTCGTCGCCCGTCCTCAGTCGACGCTCGATCTGCTTATTGCCCTGGACTCCCCCGTTGCCGGCCAAGGCGTCGTGGGATCCGTGCTACGCGTGTGTGCCCACGAGTACGCCACCGTCAACGTGACCTGCACGCAGACGCTCGACGATAGCTGGATCGTGCTCGACGACACCGGCCTATTCCTGGACGAGGGCGCGCGCGTCAACGTGCAGCACACCGTCCTGGGTGCTGGCGCCAGCGCCACCGGCCTTGCCGGCGACCTGCTAGGCGATACCGCCAAGGTCACCATCGATACTGACTACCTGGGCGCCCGCGAGCAAGTGCGCGACTTTAACTACGAGCTGCGCCACCGCGGCCGCAAGACCGAGTGCGAGATCGACGCCAACGGCGTGCTGACCGGCACATCCAAGAAGGTCTACCGCGGCACCATCGACCTCGTGCACGGTTGCAAGGGCGCAACCGGCACCGAGCGCGAGACGGTGCTTTTGGCCAACAAGGGCGTCGACAACAAGACCGTTCCCGTCATTCTCTGCGACGAGGACGACGTCGCCGGCAACCACGGCGCCACCATCGGCCACGTCCGCGACGAGCAGCTGTTCTACCTCGCCTGCCGCGGCCTTGACCAAAACGCCGCCGAGGACCTGTTCATCCGCGCCAAGCTGGAGGACGCCGCGCTTTCCGCCACCGATGAGCGCACCCGCGCCGCCGTCGTCCGCCTGGGCAACAACCTGATCGATAACTTTGAAGAGGAGCTCGCATGATCGATACCGAGCACGTAAAATGCGATACCTGCACCGCCCCCGAGCCCATGGAGCTCGACGCCAGCGACGAGGCTTCGCGCGGTTGGCCCACCGTGGACATAGAGACTAATCCCTACAAGGCGCAGTTCCCGCTGTTCCAGCAGCACCCCGAGATCGCCTTCCTCGATAGCGCCGCCACCGCGCAGCGCCCCGCCTGTGTGCTCGACGCCGAGCGCGATTTCTACCAGCGCATGAACGCCAACCCGCTGCGCGGCCTGTACTCATTGTCCGTCGAGGCCACCGATGCCATCGCCAAGGTCCGCCAGCAGATTGCCGACCTCATCGGCGCCGCCCAGGCCAATGAGGTCGTCTTCACCCGCAACACCAGCGAGTCGCTCAACCTGGTCGCCAAGAGCTTTGCGCCCACGGTGTTGAAGCCCGGCGACGAGGTCGTCATCACTATCATGGAGCACCACTCCAACCTAATCCCGTGGCAGCAGGTCTGCCGCGAGACCGGCGCCAAGCTCGTCTACCTCTACCCCACCAAGACCGGTCAACTCACCACCGAGGAGGTTCTGTCCAAGGTGGGCCCCAAGACCAAAATCTTGGCCGTGGGTCAGGTGTCTAACGTGCTGGGCGTCGAGAACCCGGTCAAGAACCTCGGCAAGCTCGTGCACAAGTACGGCGGCTACCTGGTCGTCGACGGTGCGCAGTCGCTGCCGCACATGCCGGTCGATGTGGCCGACCTGGGCGCCGACTTCTTTGCCTTTAGCGCGCACAAGGCCATGGGCCCCATGGGCATCGGCGTGCTGTGGGGCAAAATGGACCTGCTCAACGCCATGCCGCCCATGCTCACCGGTGGCGAGATGATCGACTCTGTTACCGAGCAGGACGCCGTCTGGGCGCCCGTTCCCGAGAAATTCGAGGCCGGCACGCAGGACGCCGCCGGCATCTTCGCCACGGGTGCGGCACTCGACTACCTGGTCAACACGGTGGGTTACGAGAACATCCAGGCACGCGAGCAGGCACTCGTCCACTACCTGATGGGCGAGCTCATGCAGCTCGACTTTGTCCAGATCATCGGCTCCATCTATTGGGACAACCACCACGGCGTTGTGAGCTTTAACGTCCGCGGCATCCACCCGCACGACGTCGCGAGCATCATGGACATGGACGGCGTCTGCATCCGCGCCGGTCACCACTGTGCACAGCCGCTGCTCACCTGGCTGGGCGTCGAGAACCTTGCCTGCTGCCGCGCCAGCGTGGCCTTCTACAACGACAAGGCCGACATTGACAAGTTCATCGCCGGCCTGCATCACGTTTGGAGCACGTTCAATGGGTAATCTGTACACCTCCACCACATTTATGGAGCACAACTCGCACCCCGACTACAAGTACGAGATGGATGCTCCCACGCACGAGCACGACGGCATCAACCCCAGCTGCGGAGACGAGCTCACTCTGCAGCTGCGTGTCGAGAACAACGTGATCGAGGAGGCCTCCTTTACCGGCCACGGCTGCGCCATCAGCCAGGCCAGTGCCGACATCATGGCCGATCTCATCACCGGCGAGACCGTCGAGGAAGCTCGCCGCCTGGCAGAGCTCTTCCTCGCCATGATCCGCGGCGAGAAGCTCTCCGAGGAGGACCTGGAAGACCTGGACGAAGCCGCCCAGCTCCAGGACATCTCGCACATGCCCGCCCGCGTCAAATGCGCCGAGCTCGCCTGGCGCACCCTCGACGGCATGCTCGAGGGGCGAAATAATCAGTAGTACTTGTCCCAAATCTTAAGATTTTTGTTGGCCGAATCGCTTGACAAGAGTGGTTCGGCCATTTTCTATTCCGAGAGCTCAGTCTGTGCCTTCACCCGCGCATAAGCGCGCACGATACGAGAGACGGTACTTTTGCCAATCCCGGTATACCGCTCAATCTGGCGCACCGTAAAACCGGCATCGTGCAATCCAAAAATAACGGTATCGCGCTGCGCAGGCGGTGCGTCTTTAACCCCATGGAGCGGAGCCCCGAGGCTTTTCGCCAACTTGTCGGCAAAGGCGTGGCGTTCCCACTCTGTCTCTTTCATATCGCGCAGCGCCGGTTCGCCGCCGTCGGGCGTCGAAAGCGAATAGGCAATAAAGCCCTCGGCAGAACCAAAAAGCTCAAGCACGCAAGAAGGATCAGAAAATCCCCTCGCGACATCGGCCGCGTCACCGTCGTAAGCGCACAAATGCTCCGGAAAGCTGCTCCAGGGATAACGCTCAATGAGACTGATGCCCACCTCCTGCGGATCGGCGTGTACGGAGCGAATAGCCTCCATCACCTGCCAATCGGTATCGAGCGAACGCCGGTCAAAACGGTTCTGGAACAGATGGCCTGTGCGCCCCGTGCGTTTATTGAACCGCCGCGCGTACGTCAAAAGCAGCCGGTGCATCGCCGCGCTCATCCTGTCCTCGTAATCTGCAAGCACCAAATGCACGTGATTGCCCATAAGGCACCAGGCGATAACCGTCACGCCCTCCTCGCGGCAGCACTCGCGCATCAGCTCCAAAAACTCCCACCGGTCGTCATCGCCCTCAAAGATGAGCCGCTTGCCCGTACCGCGGGCACAGACATGGTAAAAGCCGGTAACCGTTCTCCAAACGCGCTGCATGGCGCTCCCTTCGCCGGGATCTGCTTGCCATCCAATACAGCACGATTGAAGCGTGCCATCAAAACATTCACGCAAAACAATACACTCGCGCGGCCAAAGGCAGTAATCAGGCGGCGAACGGCACCGTTGCAACAGGTCAACCCCCGCAATGCTTACAAGAGCTGACCAATAGCTTGCCCAAGACGGACCCCCTCTACGGAAGTTCGCGACCACAGAACATAGAGTTAAACCGTTTCAATTAAAACTTCCGGACTTCTCGCTACGAAAACTGAGCCGTTCGCCGAATATTCCGTGCATTTCGCGGTATTATAGGGGCTGCATGTCATGTCCCTTTCGAAGGGTCGCCCGGCAATCGCCAGCCACGACCCCCAGACGGGACGCCAACACGATAGAGAGGAGAGGCATGCAGTACTCACAGGAAGTGGAGAACATGTGCCCCGTTGCCAAGGGTGCATACCACGGCCCCGCACCCATCCCCGAGGAGGGCAAGTGGGTCCAGGCTAAGGAGATTTCCGACATCTCCGGTCTTACGCACGGTGTGGGTTGGTGCGCACCTCAGCAGGGCGCCTGCAAGCTCACGCTGAACGTCAAGGACGGCATCATCGAGGAGGCCCTCGTTGAGACCATCGGCTGCTCGGGCATGACCCACTCTGCCGCCATGGCTTCCGAGATTCTTCCCGGTAAGACCATCCTCGAGGCCCTCAACACCGACCTCGTCTGCGACGCCATCAACGTTGCTATGCGCGAGATCTTCCTGCAGATCGTTTACGGCCGCAGCCAGACCGCGTTCTCCGAGGGCGGCCTGCCCGTGGGCGCCTCCCTCGACGACCTCGGCAAGGGCCTTCGCTCTCAGGTCGGCACCATGTTCGGCACCAAGGCCAAGGGCGCTCGTTACCTCGAGCTCGCTCAGGGCTACGTCACCCGCATGGCTCTCAACGACAAGAACGAGATCATCGCATTCGAGTTCCTGAACCTCGGCAAGTTCACCGACGCCGTTAAGGCCGGCAAGACCCCCGAGGAGGCCATCGCTGGCGCTATGGGCCACTATGGTCAGTGGGAGAACGCTGCCAAGTACATCGACCCGCGCACCGACGAGGAGACTCACTCCGTCGCCAGCGTGTTCCCGGTTCACGAGTAGAAAGGGAGGGAAATAACTATGACTGTTACGTTCGAAGGTTACGAGCGCCGCGCTGACAAGATCAACAAGTGCCTCGCCGACAACGGCATCGCCTCCCTCGAGGAAGCTCTGCAGATCTGCACCGACAAGGGCTTCAACCCGCGTGAGATCGTCAACAACACCCAGTCCATCGCCTTCCAGAATGCCGAGTGGGCCTACACCCTCGGTTGCGCTCTCGCTGTCAAGCGTGGCGCCAAGTCCGCTTCTGAGGCTGCCGCCATCATCGGCGAGGGCATCCAGGCCTTCACCGTTCCCGGCTCCGTCGCCGAGGACCGCAAGGTCGGTCTGGGCCACGGCAACCTGGGCGCTATGCTGCTCTCCGACGACACCGAGTGCTTCGCCTTCCTGGCCGGTCACGAGTCCTTCGCTGCCGCTGAGGGTGCTATCGGCCTGGCTCTGAACGCCAACAAGGCTCGCAAGAAGCCGCTGCGCGTCATCCTCAACGGTCTGGGCAAGGACGCTGCTCAGATCATCGCCCGCATCAACGGCTTCACCTACGTGAAGACCCAGTTCGACTACTTCACGGGCGAGCTCAAGGTCGTCGAGACCATCCCCTACTCCGATGGTCCCCGCGCCGCCGTTAACTGCTACGGCGCCGACGACGTCCGCGAGGGCGTTGCCATCATGTGGCACGAGAACGTCGACATCTCGATCACCGGTAACTCCACCAACCCCACGCGCTTCCAGCACCCCGTCGCTGGCACCTACAAGAAGGAGCGCCTCGAGGCTGGCAAGAAGTACTTCTCCGTCGCTTCTGGTGGCGGCACTGGCCGTACCCTGCACCCGGACAACATGGGCGCCGGCCCTGCCTCTTACGGCATGACCGACACCATGGGCCGCATGCACTCCGACGCCCAGTTCGCCGGTTCTTCCTCCGTGCCTGCGCACGTCGACATGATGGGTCTCATCGGCATGGGCAACAACCCCATGGTCGGTGCCACCGTCGCCTGCGCTGTCGCCGTCGAGGAGGCCCTCAAGGCCTAATCGCGCCCGCGCGATGCTCATATAGTTGAGCTTTGGAGCCGCTACCCACCCGGGTAGCGGCTCTTTTTGTTTGCGCTGGCGCAGGGTAGCTAATGCCGATATATCAGCTGGGGCGAAATGCAAGATGTGATGAGATGGAGCGTCAGAGCGTCCATGACGCCCACCTGCCATATTTGCCCTTTACCGATTTGCCGGGTCTTTGCGGCCCCATTGCCGATCACCCGTGCGACAATGCGCCGGACGAGAAAGGAATCCGATGGAATCGACTGATGTACTGGTAATTGGATCTGGCATTGCGGGCCTTTGTGCCGCCATCGAAGCGGCACGCACGGGTGCAACCGTCACTGTGGCAAGCGCCGGCAAGACCATGAGTGGATCGAGCTTCTTCCCGGGTACCTGGGGCCTCGGCCTCATCGGTCCCGTCGACGAAGACGACGAGCAGGACCTCATCGACACCATCCTGGCCGTCGGCGGCGGCGTTGCCGACCCCGAACTCGTCCAAACGTTCGTCCACGGCATTCCCCAAGCGATTGACTGGCTCGAGCAAGACCTGGGCGTTGAGCTCCAGCGTCCGCAAAGCGCCAAGAGTGCTCAACAAAAGCAATTTATCCCCTGCTTTGACCACAAGACGCGCATGTGGCGCGGCCTCACCCGCAAGCCCCTTGAGGACGCTCTGACGACCTGGATCGAGTCGCTCGGCATTCGCCTGCTCCCCCGCCATGAGCTTATCGACCTTGTTGAGGACACGAACGGCAGAATAACCGGAACCGTACTCTACGACCTTACCGAAAATCGAATCGTGCCCTTTGCTGCCAAGGCCACGATCATCGCAGCCGGTGGCACAGGCGGCCTGTTCGAGCGCAGCCTTACGTCGGCTGATGTGCTCAGCTCCTCGCAGGCCATCGCACTGGCGCACGGCGCAACACTTACTAATATAGAGTTCATGCAGATGATGCCTGGCTTCATCGAGCCCAGGCGTAACTTGGTCTTCAACGAGAAAACCTGGCGCTACGTGCATGTAGACCAGCCGGTAGATATTGCCGACGACAAGCTGGACGACCTGCTCGAGCAGCGCTCTGGATATGGTCCCTTCACGTCACGCTTGGCCTCCCGCGCTATCGATCTCGTCATCGAACAGGCAGGTGCCGAAGGCCTGGCACTCCACTACGACTTCCCCCGCGAGGATGTCCCAGAGTTTGTGCAGACCTTTGCCACCTGGCTGCAAGACGAGCACGGCATCGCGCCGACCGACGAGATGCGCGTTGCGATGTATGCCCACGCCGCTAACGGCGGCATCAAGATCGATAAGACCGCGCACACGGGCGTTGAGGGCCTCTACGCTTGCGGCGAGGCGACAGGCGGCATGCACGGCGCCGACCGCATTGGTGGCTTGTCAAGCGCCAACGGCATCGTGTTCGGGCGCGTCGCGGGCGCATCGGCAGCCCTTGCAGCGCAGAAGGAGCCTGAGGAAGCCCTGAAGGCGGATATCACCCTCCCCCAGTACGGCATTGCCACAACAGATGCCGAACGCCTGACACACAGCCTTAGGCACACGATGAGCACCTATTGCATGATCAACAGGACCGAAACAGGCCTATCCGAGGCCCTGCAACAGCTTGAAAGCCTGCAAGACGAAGCCACGGCTCTAAATAAGCCACATGCCAACGACAGCGAAATCGCTGCCCTCGCCCGCCTGCAATCGCAGATTCGACTAGCACAGGAAATGGTCAAAGCCATGCGCAAGCGAACCGAAAGTCTCGGGTCGCACTATCGAGCGGATTAAACCGGACACCTATCTAAAGCAGAACACAACCAATCGATATCCATGGGCCCCGTGAGCTCGAAGCAGCACGGGGCCCATTCGTGTCCGCACGACAGCGTATCCTTATTCTGAATACAGAGCGGGCAAAGCCCGCATAGAAAATAGACCAGCGAGGAGGAGATATGGACAGTAGAGATATCGAGAAGTGGCGTATCGAACTTGATAGCTACGCCAATGTGGAAGACGGCGTTGAGTATTGGCTCGCACGCGATTTAATGGAACCCATGGGGTACACTCGATGGGAGAACTTCGCCGAAGTTGTTAAGAGGGCAAAAGTCTCATGCGAAACAAACAAAACTCCAGTTGATTCCCATTTTCGTGACACCACGAAAATGGTAACTGCCGGTGTCGCCGCTCGCGCGGTTAAAGACTACAAACTTACGCGCTATGCATGCTATTTAATCGCGCAGAACGGAGATTCAAACAAGCCAGAGATCGCGCTCGCCCAGGCATACTTTGCCGTGCAGACGCGCCGCCAAGAGCTCATAGAGCAGCGCTTCGCAGAGATTCAGCGCTTGCAGGCGCGCCACTCGCTATCCGATTCAGAGAAACAGCTCTCGGGCATTGCGTTCAAACGAGGCGTGGACTCCAAAGGATTCGCGATCATCAAGTCGAAGGGCGATGAGGCGTTATTCGGCGGCAGAAGCACGGCGGACATGAAGCGGCAGCTTGGTGTGCCCAAGAGTGCTGCATTGGCGGACAAGCTAGCCGATGTTCTCATCAAAGCAAAGGACCTCACGAACTCGATGACGGCCTTCAACGCCGAGGAACACGACCTGTACGGTCTGGACCAGATCAAACAAGAACACGTCGAGAACAACACGAGCGTGCGTGGTAGCCTCATCGACCGCGGAATTGTTCCCGAGAACCTACCGCCTGCCGAGGATACAAAAAAGCTCGAGCGTCGCGTGAAGGCAGACGAGAAGAAACTCAAGGAGGGTACTGACGGTTTCACCGATCCCCAGGGTAGACTCAATCTGTGAAAGCGGCCGCGCCCTTTCGGGTTCGACCCCATGCGAGGTCAACAAAAAAGCGACCAGCCTGAGCCAGTCGCTTTAACGATCTTTGGGTGGGCTGTCAGGGGGTCAGCCTGCTGCGCAGGCGGTCGCTGCGGCGCTTTGCGCCTTGCGCGCTGCGCTGGCAAATGCTTACGCATTTCCTCAGCTCCGCGCCCCAACGGGTTCGACCCCATGCGAGGTCAACAAAAAAGCGACCAGCCTGAGCCAGTCGCTTTAACGATCTTTGGGTGGGCCGTCAGGGGGTCGAACCCTGGACCTTGGGATTAAGAGTCCCCTGCTCT
>CABRFA010000013.1 GCA_902470065.1 uncultured Collinsella sp. | reverse complement strand
CGGTGTGGATGGGTACGTTGATGCCGACGCCGAGCGTATCGGTGCCGCAGATGACAGGCAGCAGGCCCTGCTGCGCCAAGCGCTCGACCAGCAGACGATAGCGCGGCAGCATACCGGCGTGGTGCACGCCGACGCCGCAGCCAAGCAAGCGCTTGAGGATCTTGCCAAAGGCCGTCGAGAAGCTCGTGCCTTTGGCGGCTTCCTTAATGGCCTCGCGCTGCTCCTTGCTGGCGATGCCAAAATTGGCGAGCGACTGTGCCGTCGCAAGGGCGGCATCCTGGCTAAAGTGCACGATATAGAGCGGGGCCTCGCCGCGGCGCATGGCGAGCTCGACCGTGCCCTCGAGCGAGGTCGTCACGTAGTCGTAGCTCAGCGGCACGGGGCGTGGGGCGTCGACAACCAAGTCGCAAGCAGCGCCGGTGTGTTCCTCGAGTGAGGCGGCGATGGCGGTGACATCGCCGAGCGTGGCGCTCATGAGCATAAACTGCGTGTGGGGCAGGGTGAGCAGCGGCACCTGCCAGGCCCAGCCGCGGTCGGGGTCGGCAAAGTAGTGGAACTCGTCCATGGCCACGCAGCCCACGTCGGCGCCCTCGCCCTCGCGCAGTGCATCGTTGGCAAGGATTTCGGCCGTGCAGCAGATGACGGGCGCCTTGGTATTGATATGCGTATCGCCGGTGATCATGCCGACGTTATCGCGGCCGAGTACCTGCACCAGATCGAAGAACTTTTCGCTGACCAAGGCCTTGATAGGGGCCGTGTAATAGCAACGCTTGCCCTGTGCCATGCCCATAAAGAGCATGCCCAGCGCGACGAGCGATTTACCCGATCCGGTCGGTGTGCCTAAAATGATGTGATCGCCGGCAGCCAGGTCCATGAGGGCCTCTTCTTGGTGATCCCACAGCTCAATGCCGCGATCGCTTGTCCATTCAAAGAAGCGTTCGAAGGCTTGATCGGGCGTGAGCCATGGTTCGGGCTCACTGCCGTCCTCGGGCTCCCACCAGGTGGGGGAGAGCGCGCCGAGCGAGCCGAACTCTGCCTCGGTTCCCGTGCCGCCCGAGAATGAGCTGGCGGCCCCGGCGCCGGAGACGGTGCTGGTGGCGGTATCTGTCGTGGTCTGTGCCATGTGGTTGCTTTCTCTCGCGATTGTCCGCCAACTATTATGGCGTAGCGGCGGCGCGGGGTGCCAGCGCGCGAGAAAATGCAGGAAATGGGCGTTCTGCCCAGCCGTTTGGTGCAGTTGTCGGCTAAGTGAGTAGACTTTTTGCGATGTCGCGAGCACATGGCTTTTGCGCAAGGGCTCTATCTGCGGTTTTAGTTTTCGTTATGCGGGTTGTGCTTGGCTATTGCAAAAAGTCTACTCACTTAGGCTTGAGGGTCGTTCGCCGGCGCCTATTCGCGCTTGTTTGCCGACGTCGCGACCATCAGAAGCCCCTAGGACTCTTGCGGCAGACGCTTCTTGCCCTTGCGGGCGCGGTTTTTAAAGTTCTCGACGGCCTCTTCCATGCCGAGGGGCACATAGGTAAGCTCATCGAGGTTATCGGGCAGGTAGCAGGCAAGGCTTTGCTCCTGCGCTCGGCCTGCTGCGAGTTGCTCTTCGGTAGGCTTCTCGCCGGGTGTGGCACAAATGCCGTAGACGACGGCACCCATCTCGCGCGTGCGGCACTCGTACTCGGTCTCGGGATGCTCGGGATGGTCGCGGCGCACGTCATCGCTTACCCAAAGTGTGTCGTAGCCCGCCGCGGCAAACTGCCCCAGGGCGTAGTCGCGCAACGGCTTGCTGTCGGTGCGCAGCGTGACGGTAGCGCCGGCTGCAAAGAGCGGGCGGTACAGCATTAGGTGGTCGACATGGACGAGTCGCTTTTTGGCGTACTTGGCCTTGGGCTGCGGCGTGGGAAAGTTGATGGTGATGGCATCGAGCTCGCCTGCGGCAAATAGCTGTGGCAGCGATGCGGCGCCTCGGGGCAGGACGAGTGCGTTGGATAGCTCCTGCTCGCAGATTTTCTGCGCGGCATAGGCAATGCAGATGGGCTCCTGGTCCATGCCGATAAAGAGGGTGTTTGGCTCGTGGCCCGCGCGCTCTACAAGGTACGTTCCCTTGCCACAGCCAAGATCCAGGTGAAGGTGCTCGAAGGGCTTGCTGCCTGCGGGCGCACAGGCCTTGCGCCAATCTCCGGCATAGGCCTCGGGGTTCGTCTCAATCGCATCGGCGTAGCGCTCCAGGCGCTCCTCGAGCACAAAGTTCTTAGGCGTGCGAACGTGGACGGCTCCCATGAGGCTCCTTGGTCATAAGTTTGGAACGCATAGCTGCACGTTCCGTCAATGGATTGAAATAGGGCGGGCATAGCTTGCCCGAAAGATGCGGTGCAGCCCGGCGGCGAGTCGCCGATACCTACAGGCGCTTGAGAATCACATAGCGGTTGAGCTCGCCGCTGCGACCGTCGGCATGGAAACGCTCAAGCTCGCGCACGGGGACCTCGCCACTCTTGTAGAACGTACGGACGCCGCGCACCAGGTCGGTGATCTGCTGATCGTCAAAGTGATGACAATAGCGGTAGGCGTGGCGGTCGTTTTGCCAGCCAATGAGGTGGTCGCCGGCTTCAAACTGCGCGGAATCGTAACCCTCAAACGGCGGGGTGAGCTCGGCGCGGGCCTCGGCGCGAACAGCCTTGCGCGCCATGCGCTCGTCGTTCATAAACTCCCAAAAGCTGATGGCGATGATGCCGCCCGGGCGCGTCTGACGCACCAGAGCGTCGAGCACGCGTACACGGTACTCGCACGACGGCACATGGTGCATAAAGCCAAAGCAGACCGAGATGTCGGCGAGCGGGGCGTCGAAAAGCACGTCGGGCGTCTCGGCGGGGTTGAGCTTCATAAGGGCGTCGAGCACGTCGAGTTCCTGGAAGTGCAGGTTGGGAATGCGCAGCGCGTGGCCATGTGCATCGATGGCCAGGTCTTGGCACGAGTCGACACCATAGAACTCAAACGGGCAGCTGGCATCTGCCGAGGGGTTTGCGCCATCGACGCCCTTGGCGGCAAGTGCGCCGCCGGCGGCAAAGTTCTCGAATCGCATATTGCCACAGGCAAGATCGAAGACGTGGACGGGATGCTCGATCGTGGCGACGTCGAGCTGTTCGAGCGCGATATCCATGGTGCGTACCCAGCCGGGCCACGGGGCCTGGCGCGTATCGGAAAAGGAAGCGGAGTGCTCGCGATAGAACGTGTTGTTGAGCTGGATGAGCGATGAGGCGAAATCGCGGTTCACGGCGCGGAACTCCCTCCGTTGGCGGTGCGAAATAAACAGTACGACCATACTACCGTTAACGCCGCAACGGGGACAACCGAGCTGCGGCTCATTGCTTTGTTTGGACACATTTCCGCAGCTCATATGTGCCCGCAACCGCCAGTTGTCAAAAATCTCACTAGAATAGGTGGCATGCTTTTGGCGGTGGCGGATAGATTTTTAACTGTGCAAGGCGCCTTAAGAACACAAACGGTCCGGCGGCACGGCTGGCATCACATAGGAGGAACCATGAATGTAGAAACTGCGCAGCGGCTCGCCGACCTTCGCCGCAGCAAGGGCTTTAGCCAAGAAGGGCTGGCGCGAAAGCTGGGGCTGTCGCGCCAGGCGGTTAGTAAATGGGAGCGTGCGGAGAGCTCGCCCGATACCGAGAACCTGATCTCGCTCGCCAAGCTCTATGGTGTGAGTCTGGACGAGCTGCTCAATCCGAGCGATGAGATTGAGGACGATATCGAGTTTGAGAACGAGGACCGCGCTCGTCAGCGCGAGGCCGAGGCGGCAGAGCGCGCCCGCACCCATGAGGCGGCGGCGCGCGCCACCGAGGCGGCAACGCAGGCAAGTGACGCGGCAGCCAAGGCGGCGCAGGCGGCAAGCTGGAGTGCGCAGGCTGCCAATGCGGCGACGGCTCAGATGACGGGTACCGGTGCGGCTGGTCCGACTCCGGTGAAGGGTCCGTTCCAGTCATTCCCGTATTGGGCCGTGTGCTGGCTGCTGTTCTTTTTACTGATGTTCCTGTTTGGTGCCGGCCCCTTTGCTGCGCTGATCTTCTTCACGATTCCCATCTATCACTGGGTGGCGCGTGCACTCGATGGCGATTGGGCGCGCGGGGATATTCAGGTTGGTCCGGCACCGGTGGCGGTCAGGGCCCAGGGGAAGGATACTTCTGCGGAACCTGATGCTGACGTGGCTACCGCGGCCACCGCTGAGCCATGTGCCAAAGAAGGTGACGAATGATGAAGCTTTCGCATGAATCCAAGCTGCGCCTGGGCGTCGGCATCGGAGCGTTTGTACTGATTATCGGGCTTGTTTTTGGCGTTTCGCGGACTTTGATTCATTTTGATGGCCCGTGGGATCTCGACGATGTTATACCCGGCTTGTCCGGTATGGACGATGTGGTTGATGACGACGATTTTCTGAACGATGGCGGTAACTATTCCGCTCGGCCTCAGCAGCTTTCGTGTACGACCTTTGATGCCGATGAGTTTCGCTACCTCGATTTCGATATCGATGCGGCTACGGTGGACGTCAAGGTTATTGATGGTAACAAGGCTCGCGTTATCGAGCGGGGACGCGTTGCCAATGGTATGGATGCCTCCAAGGCCGCGACGCAGAACATCGCATCCGTCGAGGACTCGACGCTCAAGGTTTCCCAGTTTGGAAGTGATGACGGTAAGGCAATCGATCGCTCAGTTACGGTTGAGCTGCCGCGCCGTGTTGCCGAACATCTGAAGGGGGTCAACGCGCACGTGGGCTCGGGTGATCTGCAGATTGCCGGTGTCACCTGTGATGGTTTCGACCTTTTCCTGGGTGCGGGAGATGTAGAGTTTGCGGGCAGCGTGACTGATTCGCTCAGTGCTGAGGTCGGTTCGGGCGATGTGACGTTCGAGCTCTACCAGGCCCCCGCGAAGTCGATGGACGTGAGTGTGGGCTCGGGCGATGTGGAGATGATGGTTCCGAACTCGACGGGCTTTAAGGCGAGCCTTACCTTGGGCAGCGGCGACTTCGAGAGCGATTTCCTTCCGCTTGGCTACGATGGCGAGACCATATTGAATCTTGAATTCGACAACGGCGATAAGTCTGCTACGTATCGTTTCGAGGTCGGTTCGGGCGACATGTCGTTTGATCCGGAGTGACATGCGGTTATCGAAGACTTATATACCATAGCTGCGCTGTTTGATGGAGGCGCCGGAGCCGTGACGGGCTCCGGCGCCTTTGCCTTTACAATGGGGTCATGGAACAGATTATCTTGAACATACTCGAGGCTCTGCGTCGCGGCGAGACCGTGGACGACAAAGCGCTCGTCAAACTGATACATGCCGAGGCGCGCCGTGAGGGTGCCGACAAACGCGATTTGGCCAAGCGCCGTCTGCTGCCGTTCTACCAGCGGGTAAAACGTGAGGAGCCGGCTCGTTGGGCTGGGTGGAATGTCGATGCCGAGCTGGAACGTCGACTGCTGCAGGTGCTGCGTATGAAGCCTCGTCGCACGGCTTCGGGCGTGGCGACCATTACCGTTATCACCAAGCCCTGGCCATGCTCGGGCGATTGCCTGTTTTGTCCCAACGATCTGCGCATGCCCAAAAGCTACCTGCACGCCGAGCCGGCGTGCGCCCGTGCGGAGCAAAATTGCTTTGACCCGTATCTGCAGGTGAGCGCTCGTCTGACCGCGCTTTCGCAGATGGGGCACGCAACCGATAAGATTGAGCTCATCGTGCTCGGTGGCACCTGGAGCGACTATCCGCAAGGGTATCAGACGTGGTTTATGTCGGAGCTTTTCCGTGCGCTCAATGACGATGCCGTCGCCGGCGTGGCGGCCAACCCCATGCTGGCGCGTCCGGGCATCAGCCGTGCCGAGGCGGGGCGCCTGCTCGATGACGCTCCCGCCGATGCGCTGCCGCCGGTGGTAACAGAGCGCCGCGAGCGCTATCGGGTTGCCGGCATTGCGACAGACAAGGCTGAGCTTGCTGCTGGCGTTGCCGACGAGCAGGAGCGTGTGGATGCTGCCGTGGGCGGCTACAACCGCGCGGTGCGTCGTCTGTACGGCCCTGGTACGCCGTGGGGTGAGGTTGCCGAGTGGCAGACAGCAACGATGGAGGAGCTTGAGCGTCAGCAGCGCATCAACGAGACGGCGAAGCATCGCGTGGTGGGGCTCGTTATCGAGACGCGCCCCGATGCCGTAACGCCGCAGGCGCTTACGCTCATCCGCCGCCTGGGCTGCACCAAGATCCAGATGGGTATCCAGAGCCTCGACCAGCACCTGCTCGATATCAACGAGCGTCGCATTTCGGTGGCGCAGATCGAGCGGGCGTTTTCGCTTGCGCGCCTGTTTGGCTTTAAGATCCACGCGCACTTTATGCTTAACTTGTTGGGTGCCACGCCCGAAGGGGACAAGCGCGACTACGAACGCTTTATGACCGAAGGGGCCTTTCTGCCCGACGAGGTCAAGGTCTACCCGTGTGCGCTCATCGAGGGCTCGCGTCTGGTGGGCTGCTACGAGCGCGGCGAGTGGCGCCCCTATACCGAGGAAGAACTGCTCGATGTGCTGGCCGACGACATCGTGGTGACGCCGGCGTTCTGTCGCATTAGTCGCATGATTCGCGACTTTAGTTCCGACGACATTATGGTGGGCAACAAGAAGCCCAACCTGCGTCAGCTCGTCGAGAATCGCTTGGCGGCTCGTGGAGAAGGCGCAGTGGTGCGCGAGATTCGCTATCGCGAGATCAGCACGGCGGGTGCCGACCTGGACGAGTTGACCCTTGACGAGGAAGTGGCGTACGAGACGCCGGTGACGCACGAGCGCTTTTTGCAGTGGGTGACGCCGCAGGGCAAGATCGCGGGCTTTTTGCGGTTGTCGCTGCCCGACCATTCGTTTGTTGCCGCGCATGCTGACGAGTTGCCGACGTCGCCGGACGAGGCGATGATTCGCGAGGTGCACGTGTATGGCATGGCGGCACGCGTGGGCGACCAGGGACAGGCGGCGCAGCATCACGGGTTGGGGCGTTTGCTTGTAGAGCGTGCGTGCGAGATTGCCCGGGATGCCGGCTATGCGCGCATCAACGTGATCAGCGCGATCGGTACGCGCGAGTACTATCGCCATCTTGGATTTTATGACCATGGTCTTTATCTGCAAAAGGAGCTCTAGATGAACAAGCCGAGTGTTTCTGCCGGCGTCGTTGCCGGCGTTGCTCTGGGAGCCGCGGCGCTTGGTGCGGCCGCTGTCGCTGTTCGTGCTGCCTGTCTGCAGGTTGCGCGAACCCGCAATGGGTTGGCGCGTGTGAAACGCGTGCACGATGGGGACGGCGATGAGATTCGCGTGTTGGTGCAAGGCGGCGCCTACCAAAGCGCAAGCTACGTTGGTGAGCGTTGGGCGGAGCCCGTCTTTGCGTACTATCGTGCGTTTGACGACGTGTTTGAGTCCGAGGATGTGATGCGCGACGCTTATGGTCACGGCATCAGCCGTATGCTTATGCTGGGCGGCGGCGGGTTCGCCTATCCTAAATTCGCCCTGATGTCGCACGAGGGCTTGCGCATGGACGTCATCGAGTATGACGGAGAGATTACGCGCCTGGCGCGCCGCTGGTTCTACCTAGACGAGCTGGAGCGCGCGGCGGGCGATCGCCTGCGGGTGATAACCGCTGAGGCTCGCTCGTATCTGGGTGTGACGAGCGTGGGCCATCGTCGCTACGACGTGGTCGTGAGCGATTGCTTTGGCGGTGCCGAGCCCGTGCGCGAGCTGGCGACCGTTGAGGCGTTGCGTTTAGTGCGGGGCAGCCTAAATGTTGGGGGCGTCTACGTCGCCAATATCGTGAGCGCAAACGAGGGGAGCGACGTGACGTTCCTGCGCGACTGCGCTGCCACGGCACTCGAGGTATTCGCCCATGCCTGGGTGGTCCCGTGCGGCGATGCGGAGTTCGGCGGCGAGGAGAACTACCTGCTCATCGCCAGCGACGGCAACTACGCCTTTGCCGAAGCCGTGCCCTTCGATACCGACTTCCTCGGCACCGTTCTTCACGACAAATAGGTCTCCCCGTCCCAAAAAGACTGGTCTTAGGCGTGGTCGCGCCAGCCGAGAACGCGCTGCTTCATGCCTTCGATGTCGAGCACGCCTTCGGCAAAGCCTTTGCGCACGAGCTCCTCGGGAACGTACTCGTCGTAGCGATCAAAATAAGGCACCTCGCCGGGATAGACGAGCTCGATGGGATTGAAGTCCTTCTCGGCCTCGGCGGTGAGCACCTCAAAGAACGTCTCCTCGTCAGCCTTCATCTTAAACTGCATAAAGTACGGGCGCGATGGGTCGAGTCCGCGAAGGCCCAGCTCCGCGGCACATTTAATCTTGAGCATACGTTCGAGCGCCAGAAAGGCGTAGCTGCCCAACCAGGGGAAGAGCGCCCAGGTATCGCCGCCCAGGTTGATGAGTGGCTTGGTCCCTGCGCCCGAAATCTCGGCCGTATGGCGAGCCTGCGCCAAGCGGGCCCGCGCGTTACCCATAAGGTACGGATATGCCGCGTGCTCGTTAAGCGCCTTGCGCATGCGCTCGAGTACATGTGTGTTGATATCACCGGGGCAGTCGCCAAAGTAGGCCGGCACACGGCCCTTGACCTGCGTGGCAAAGACGGTATGGCGCTTCCAGTCCACTTCCTCGACGATCCAGCAGTGTCCGGCGATGGCGATGCGCTCACCGGGCGGGGGCGGGTTGACGATCGTGCCCAATTCGGCCGACTCGCTACGAACGGTGAACTCCTCGTTTTCCTGGAATACGGCGTAGAACTTAAAGTTGTTAATGATGCGCTCTCCCGCGAGACCCACGATGAGTCCGCCGCCCTCGGTGACCTGGATATGGTCGATCTTAATGAGGTGACGAAGCAATACACGATAGTCATCGGCCGAGATGCGATGGAAATAGCTGAGCGTGAGCACGCGCTGGGCAAGTTCGGCCGGCGTGAGCTCGCCGGTGCTGGCGAGGGTCGACATAGTCTGGTGATAGAGCAGGCTGTAGGGGAGTCGATCGAGCTCGGGCGGCTCGACCCACTTTTCCTCGCGATAGAGTTGTACGAGCGCGATACCCTGCAGGAGCTTCCATGGAATGGTTTCGGGCATCATCGTGCGCGGTTCGGGCTCTTCCTCGCGCATGACAAACCACATCTCGGGCGGAAGGTCGCGGCGTCCCGTGCGGCCCATTCGCTGCAAAAAGGAGCTGACGGTAAACGGCGCATCGATCTGGAACGCGCGCTCCAGGCGGCCGATATCGATACCGAGCTCCAGCGTAGAGGTGGTGACGGTTGTCTGCGTCTGCTCATCGTCGCGCATGAGCTCCTCTGCCGTCTCGCGCAGCGATGCCGAAAGATTGCCGTGATGGATGAGAAAGCGGTCGGGCTCGTGTCGACTTTCGCAGTAGCTGCGCAGCATGGAGCACACGGCCTCTGCCTCCTCGCGCGAGTTGGCAAAGACCAGGCACTTGCGGCCGCGCGTATGCTCAAAGATATAGCCCATACCGGGGTCGGCGTTGTCGGGCGCCGTGTCGGTGGGGTTGAGAAGCGCCTGCTCGGTCGCTCGTGGGATGTCGACTTCGCCCTCGGGGGCCGAGGAAGTGCGACGGTCTTTGGGAGCGGCCTTGCCCCGTGCCCGCTCACGACGTTGACGGCGCTCCTCTTGTGCGAGTTGTCCGCTGTGGCGCATGTCTTGGGCGCCGGCGGGCAGTGCCGCGGATGCTGCCGCCTCGATGCGCTCGCACGCAAGCACTTCGGCCTCTTGAGGACCCGTGCTCTCGAATCCCCGCTGCTGAGCCTGGGGGCCAGAGTTGTAGAAGTGCTCCATGGAGATGCGCCACACGCGGCGCGGTTCCTCAAAGCGGGGGATAACGCAGTCGCGCCCCGTTCCCTGTGAGAGAAAAGCGCCCGTGCGCTCGGGGTCGCCGATGGTAGCCGAAAGACCAATGCGGCGAGGTTGCACGCCGGCCATGCGCGAGAGTCGCTCGATAAGGCAGAGCGTCTGACCGCCGCGGTCGCCGCGCATGAGCGAATGAACCTCGTCGATAACCACATAGCGCAGGTCGCAAAACAAACGAGGGATTGCCATGTGCTTATGGATCAGGAGCGCCTCGAGCGACTCGGGCGTAATCTGCAAGATACCGCTCGGTTTTTTGATGAGCTTAGCCTTGTGCGACTGCGAGACATCGCCATGCCAGTGCCAGACGGGGATGTCGGCCTCTTCGCAGAGGTCGTTGAGGCGGACGAATTGGTCGTTGATGAGCGCCTTGAGGGGGCCAATGTAGAGGGCGCCCACGCTTGCGGGCGGCCTCTCCCAAAACTCGGTCAGGATGGGAAAGAAGGCTGCCTCGGTTTTGCCGGAAGCTGTGGATGCCGTCAGGAGTACATTGTCTTGTGTGTTAAAGATGGCATCTGCCGCCGCAACCTGGATAGAGCGCAGGCTCTCCCAATCGTGGGAGTAGATGAAGTCTTGGATAAACGGGGCGTAGCGGTCAAAGGCGTTCACGGGGCCTCCTTTCAAAAACGAATCTCTCAACGCGGTGGGCAGTGGCTTGCTGCATTACTGCCTCGACGTTTGCCCAGATAAAACCTGCCAAAATAAACCTGTCCCTTTTTGGCAGGTTAGATGGTGAATTCGGCGAAGTTACGGTCGCCGTCTGCGGTGCCGGTGTCGCCTGTTGCGGCTGCCGGCGCCAGCGCGTCGCCACCAACGCTTTGCAGCAGCTCCGCCACATTTGCATCGGGGTTCTGACACAGGATATCGAGCAGTTCGATAAAGTCACGAATGACTTCACGCGGCGTCAGATGCGTGTCGGCTCCCACACGACCGAACTCGATCTTGAGGAAGTCCACCAAGTCGTTCTCGGTAAGCGTGGGCGTCCAGCCAAAGTAGCCGGCGTGAATTTGCATGAGTTTTTCGATCAGCACCAGCAACTCCTCATAGGAGAGTGGCTGCAGGCGGATGATGGGCGCGAGCATGTCCTTAAGGTCCTCGCGCGCAAAGCGGCCCTGAGCGAGTCGACTGCGCAGGGCCTCGTAGGAGAACACGCCTCGGCGGCGGTCTTCGATAGAGGTTGGAGTGCCGCCCATGATCATGCCCAGGTACTGCGCCTTGCCCTGGAGCGTGTCGTTGTACATAGTCAGGATCTTCTCGTAGTTGTATTGGCGCGTGATCGCGTTGGGAATCTTGTACAGATTCACGAGTTCGTCGATGAGCACCAGCATGCCCTTGTATCCGCTGCAGACCAAAAAGCGTGCAATGAGCTTAACGTAGTCGTACCAGTCGTCATCGCTGATGATGGTCGAGGAGTCCAGCTCAGCGCGTGCCTCGCTCTTGGTGCGGTACTCGCCGCGAATCCATTTGGTCACGCGACTCATAGCTTCTTCGTCGCCCTCCGAGACAGCCATGCGATAGCGGCGGAGCATGCGGGCGAAGTCGAAGCCGTGGACCATTTCCTCGAGCGGGGCCAGTTGGGCATTGACGACCGACTCGTCGACGTCGGAGCACGAGGCGACCCAGCGATCCAAAATAAGGTTGAGCGCACCGCCCTCGGGGCGCGTCTTGGTCGATATATTGCGGATGAGCTCGCGGTAGGTGGCAAGGCCCTGTCCCTGACCGCCCTGCAGACGGCGCTCGGGCGACAGGTCGGCATCAGCGACGACGAATCCCTCGCCCATGGCGTGCGTGCGGATGGTCTGGAGCAAAAAGCTCTTGCCGGCGCCGTAGCGACCGACTAAAAAACGGAAGCTTGCGCCGCCATCGGCGATGAGACTCAGATCGGTAAGCAGGGCGCGGATCTCGACCTCGCGCCCTACGGTGATGTAAGGAAGGCCGATGCGCGGGACCACGCCGCCCTTGAGCGAGTTAAGGATAACGGCGGCGACGCGTTTGGGTACACGGGGCGCTGCGGATGCGGTATCACTCATGGTCTAGGTATCCTCTCACGTCTGCTTTGTAGTCCTCGATAATCTGCGGCCCTGCCGCGCTAAATTCAATTACGGTGTCACCCACCAGGTCAAAGAGCGCCTCGTTGATGCTATCGACGAGCATGTCCTCGCTCTGTCCCGAGTGCGCCACTGCCGATGTCGCTTGCGCTGCGTTTTGCTCGAGCAGTGCGCGAAGGAAGGCATCTGCGGCGGGCGCGAGTTCGTTTGTGGCTTCAGCGGGCGCAGCAGCTGCGAACGCGGGCGTCGGCGCGAGAAGCGGTGCCACGACACCAAACTGTTCGGTGGATATGGTCGGCTCGTCGGTCAAGTCCTGCCGAATGGGTGTCACGACCGGTTCGACAATCGCGTCGGTTACGGGCTCGGCTTCCGGTTGCCCTGAGTCCGCTGCCTCGGCTTCTGCGGACGCGCCGTCCTCGCGTTCCTCGTCGATCAAAAGCGCTTCGCGCGTTTGCGCAGCGGCGCTCCGAATGTGCCCCAGCTGACTCAGATCGATATCGATCTTGACGGGCTGGTGTGCGGCGTCCCACGAAAGCCATGCCACAATCTCGTCATCGATAATCTTGGCCAGATATTTGGGGACCTTTTCTTCCTTAAGGGGATGGGCGGGGTCCAGCGCCAGGCGCAGGCGTTGGTCGCAGGCGCGCATCATTTCACCGAGCTTGCTGTTCTTTTGCCTACTACCGTGGATACGCATGCATTCCCAAAAGCCGTTTTGGCAACGGTAGATATGGATGGGATCCAGGCGGTATTCGCAGTCCTCGTGGCGCTCGGGCGCAAAGAATACGGCCGAGGCAAACATGGTGTAGGGCATGGCCGTCTCCTCCCCAAATAAGCTCGCCACGATGCCGGTCTTTCGGTGCGTGTCATAGTAGCGTGCCATACGGACATACACGGCGCACGCCACGTGGCGCAGATCGCGGTGGTGGCTGCGGTCGAGCCGCGAGTTACTTAGGTTGTACGTGGAGAGGGCGTTGATGGCGGCCATGAGTCGCTCCTCGCGCACCTCATCGGGCGGAAGGGGGAGCGTGGGCTCGGAGGTTTTGCGACGCTTGGGGGTCTGGCCGGACGGTGCCGGTGCTGGTACAAGGTCTCGTGCCGCGCGCCGCAGCTCGATAAGGGCGTTATCGAACATGACGGTTTTAGAGTCGCGAAGCAGCTTGGGGTCGAGCCCGTGGAATACGGCGTAATCCTGCAGCCACACGCGTGCAAATCGGTCGATGCCGGGCTCGAAGGCGCGATAGACATCCCAAAAAGCCTTGATCTTGTTAAAACCATCGAGCGGGTCATCTACGCCAATGCCGCAAATCAGCTCATAGAGATACAGAAAGGCAAAGGACGTAGACGTTTCCTCGACGGTTCCGCGGCGCACTTGGGCACGCCAGGTAAAGTAGCCGCGCAGCTGCCGGTCGCTCATGGCGTTGTAGGTGGGAAAGTACGATTTAAAGGTGCCGTTGTAGGGACAGTCGTCCTCAAAGTCGGCCATCAGCAGGCCCTGGCGGTAGAAAAGCTCGGCTTCCGAAAGCCAGCGACCTGCGCCGCCTTTGGGGTCATCCTGCCAGCGCGATATCTCGCGCATTTTACGGTACTGGTCGGGGAGGAAATTCTGCATCTGTCGGCCGGTTTTGAGAATCGGCTCGTCTGCGTAGACTTCATGTGAGAAGCGGGCAGACTGATGGGTCCGGGCCTCGGCCATAATGCGCTCGATAAGCATCTTGATGTCCTGGTCGGCCACCGCTCCTCCTCTCGAACGCAGCTACGGTGACCTCATATCATAGCACAGCATCAAACAGGTGTTCGAGATACCGCTGCGTTGATAGATTCAGAACAGGAGGGCGTAGATGACGGCGATGACGACGGAGGGGAGCATATTGGCCGTGCGGAAGGTCTGAGGACGGATGAGGTTGGCGCCGACGCAGAAGATGAGCATGGAGCCTACGAGCGAAAGGCTGTTGAGGGCTGCTGTGGTCATGATGGGGGAGAGCGCGCCGGCAAACAACGTGATCGTCCCCTGGAACACGGCGACGGGCAGGGCGGAGAAAATGCAGCCGCGGCCAAGCGACGCCGTCATGGTGCAGACGATGATGCAGTCCAATGCGCCTTTCAGGGCAAGCGTTGACCAGTCACCGAGCAGACCGTCCTGGATCGATCCCACAATGGCCATGGCGCCGATACACACGGTGAGTGAAGTCGAGACAAAAGCGTTGGTGAACTCGTTATCGCCCTCGCTGCCGGTTTTGCGCTTGAGCCATTCGCCAAGGTTCTCGATGGCGGCTTCCAAGTTGACGGTCTCGCCGATGAGCGAACCGAGCGCAAATGAGACGATGAGCATGGTGGTACCGGTGGTCGCTAGCGCCTTTCCATCGATGATGAGCATCTTTTGCATGGTGCCGCCCAGGCCGATAAACAGGACGCACAGCCCCGATGCTTTCATGAGCGTGTCTTGGATGCGCGGTGTAATGAAGCGGCCGCCCGCTAATCCTAAAAGACCGCCCGCAACTAAAAGCACAACGTTGATGATTGTTCCCAAGCCCGGCATGAGCCCTCCTGTATTGATGCCAACGTGGCAATCGTAGCAGAACGAAATGCGAGGCACATCGCAACCCATCTAATACGTTATATAAGTGGTATTAGGAATGATGCGCAGCATTTAAGCCTCAGGTGGTTGTCGGGACATAGGGATAGTATTCAAAGCGCAGTGTCATAAGCCGCTGTGGGGATTCAATAGCCGCGGCGATGATATTGGCATCGCGGGCACGATCAAACCCTTCGAGCTCGATCTGGTACGAGACGTCTTGCATAATGTCCAGACGTCGCCAGGCCAGGAGTGTGTCGCCATCGAATTCCAAGGTCTTGCCTCCGTCTGGAGCAACGGCGTATAGACGCAGCTTGGCGGTGGTTGCAGGGTCGACAACTGTGACCTTTTTAATTTCGTTTCGAGTATTCTTGGCGCCCAACAAGGTGAGCAGTGTTGGGGCCACGACCTCGCCCGATGGCAAAAAGACGACTTCGATGGATTCAGGAAATGCGATGATAGCCGACTTGCGGACGGGCTGATTGGCGGCGGCAACTTCGATGTTCGCAGCGTCGATGACCTCTGTGTGGTCGAGCGCGGCAAGCACGCAGCAGTTACCTTCATCGATCTCTTGAGGATCAGCAAGCCCCAGACTGTCCGCGAGCTCGGGATCGTTTGGATCGGCAGCGGGCTCATTCGGCGCTTCGAGAGAAGCTGGGACGCTGTTTGTCGGCGACGGCGTGTCGCCCGCACCTGCTTCTTTGTCCGCGCTCTCTTCTTGTATGGTTGCGTTGATGGGTTCGTCGTTTGGGGGGAGCGTCTTGGCGTCAAACGCGGAGGGGAGAATTCCGATGGCTCCGGATCCGTTCCACTCCATTTCGAGAAGCGCCGGGTCGGCAAGAATGCGTTGCCTGCTTTGCGCGTGGGCATCGATTTCAATAGGGCCTGCCTCTATCCCTCGTGTAAGGCTGAGTGATCCGGCTGGCTTCTCGAAATGAGCGTCTGTGTCTTTGGTGCTGACGGCGTAGAACAGCAGGGACGCTTCTCCCGCCGCGATAACATCGGTACCGGCTTTGGTCAGCCGCAACGATGCCGTGAATGAGAGGGTGGGCTGCGCATCGTCTGCATTCGCGGCGGCGCAGCCCAGACATATACCGCCTCCTTTCTCGAAAAACGCACCGTCGAAGGCGACCTTCGCTCCGTTCGCCGAGTCATCGACCGAAGCGATGTCGATGCGCACCTCTAAATTGCATGGATCGCCATCTGCATCGAGCACAACCGAGCGCCACGTGCAGACGGCGCACCCCGCCTGGGAGCCGTTTGCCTTGTTCGAACGCTTGATATCCACGACTATCGAGCCGTCCGTATTACGACGAAGGCATCCCGAGGTTGAGATCACGGCCTGTGCGATCGAAAAACGCTCGCACGCAATGGCGCTCGACGGATTTGGTGCGGAACTTAGGGCTACTGGTAAGGAGTCTGCCATGACGGGAGTCGCCCAAGCGGCGACAGGCGTTCCGGTTGCGAGCGCGCCGCAGAGTGCGACGACGGGCAAAAGGTTCTTCGATGCCATGGGGTCTCCTTAGCTAATTTAGTGCGGCCTGTCCGTGTTTTGTTTCTGGCTGCGTTTGATGTGCAGACCGAGGCCGGCGGTTCCCGCGCCTGCTGCTGTGGCGCCTGCTGCCAAGAGCCATCGTCTGTCGCCTGTCTGCGCCAACGGTTCCTCGCGGTCGCCGCGGTCGAGCTCCGAGAGGTCGACCGTCACTTGCGTGGCGGCCTGCGCCTGTTCTTGCTGGGCAAAGGCCATGGCTGGCCCAAACGCTAGGATGCTGACGGCGGCGGCCAGGGCGACGGCCTTATGCCGTGTGCGCACCGGGCTCGACCGTCCAGGTGATCGTCGCAACCTGATCGCCTTCGCCGGTTACGCGGAAGATGTCGCGCGTGACGCGGGCGACGTTTCCGCTTGTCTTGAGCTTGATTTTGTCCGTGCCGCCGGCAATGCCCTGGTAGCCCATGTCGAAGGCTGCATTCTTGGAAAGATCGAGGCCCGTCCCTTGCGCGGCGGCGCTGGCGTTCTGGAGCGCGCCGTCGGGGCCGACCTTAAAGTCGATGGAGTTCTGCGCGGTTCCGGCCTTGGCGTCGGCGGCAATGGTCCAGGTGTTCATGGCGTCGATCTTCATGTTGGTGACATGGATGCCGTAGGCCGAATGATTGTCGATGGTGGTCGCGTCTTCTGAGGGGCCCTGAAGCGTGCCGTCGGCCTTGGCGACGAAGGGAATAACCGTCGGAACTTTGAACTCAACGTTGTCGATCTCGGTCTTGACCATTACCTTCGTGGTTCCAACACGCCCGGCTGCCATAGCTGGCGTCGGGGCGGCGCCCATTGCGAGCGCGAGCGCGAGCCCTGCACCCACGACGAGCGCTCTGGCTCCGTTCATATTCCTGGTGATGTCCATGGTCGTTCCTTTCTATTCGCCGCGGGCCGTCCCCGCGATGATTGGACGAATGCTGGTGAATCGCGTGCGGTGCCGCGTCGACCGGAAAGCTAGTTCTCGGCTTGCTCAACCCGTACCTTGACGCGTGTCGGGTTGCCGTGGCTGTCATAGGTCTTGGCCTCAAGCGCCTGGATCTCGATGTACGCCTCACCTTCCTCGATGTCGCCGGCGGGGCATGTCTCGACCGTTTTGCCGGTCTCGACCACATCGGATTCGTATATGGTCTCGTCGTTTTGGATGACGCGGAATCGCTGGGGAAATTTATTGTCTTGGACGTTTTGCACGTTGACGCGCAGCTTGCCGTCCTCCTGCAGCTGAGCGACCGGCGCGACCGAAATCGTCATCATGTTGTCGCGGACGATGGCGTCGAGCTCATCTTGGATTTCCTGACGCGTTTTGCCCTCGGCCGTCGTGACCGAAGCGCCCGCCTCGGGTACGGGCTGCGACTGCCAAGCGTATAGTCCTACGGCGACAAGGGCGCAGACGATGGCCAAGCAGGCAACGATGAGCTTCTTGCGACGACCCAGGCCTGCAAAGTGGGGTGGCTTCTTCGCGCTCATGCGGCATCCTTGGCGGTATAGACGCGCGCAAAGGTGGACGGGTCCGCTCCAAAGAGCATGTGAAGCATCAGACGGCGCGAGTAGACGAGCTCGTCGAAGTCGGGAGGGAGCTCGATGTCGTGGATATGCGCGATGTGGTGGGCGAGCGCCGAGAACGACTCGGGGTCGCAGATCACATCGGTGGTAACGTGGTAGACCGTCGTATCGGGGAATGCCTCTTCGTCGAAAGGCAGGAGATGGGGATCGTCGTCGACTTCGATGGCGATGCCGTACTGGGGCCAGTAATATGCCATGGGAACCTCCCTGCTTCTGGGCCAAAACTTCTATCGGTTTTGGCTGTCGACGCCGACCGTATCAGCCGCTACTTGACCAATTTCTGACCAAATGCTTGACGGATTGGCGTCTCCGCAGGTAAAAGGCGGCAAAAAATACTCCAACTTTTTTCGAGCGACAATCGCGCGGTCGGCGACGGCGGGGCCATATGTGTCAAAAGCATCGTCTGCCGAGGAAATCAAGCCGCTCGCCGAATTGCACGAACGTAAAAAACGCCAATTATGGAGACGGTCTCGAACACGTCGACGAAACGATGCGGTAACATCTCCCTGCAAACACTGTAGTTAGCTAAAGGGGGAGTTCGCGTGTCTGCAACCATCAAACCCTTCACCGACGAGTTCGAAGAGTATGGCCGCGATGAATCTCGCGCATCGGGCGAGGCCTCGAGCATCTCGTTTCCGACAACGGAAAACGAGGTCCGTGCCATTTTGGAAAAGCTCCATGCCGAGCGTGTTCCGGTAACGGTTCAGGGCGCCCGAACCGGCCTTGCCGCCGGCGCCGTGCCCCACGGCGGGCATATCCTCAATACTTCCCGTATGAATCGCTATTTGGGCCTTCGCCGCGATGAACAAGGCCAATTTCTGCTGCGCGTGGAGCCGGGCGTTGTGCTCTCGGAGCTGCGCAAGCAGCTGAGCAAGAAGGTGCTGCCGACCGCTGGTTGGGACCAGGCATCGCTTGAGGCCTACGAGGAGTTCCAAGAGGCTCCCGAGCAGTTTTTTCCCACCGATCCCACCGAGGCGTCTGCCTGTCTGGGCGGCATGGCGGCATGTAACGCCTCCGGTGCCCGCAGCTACGCCTACGGCCCCATGCGCCCACATATCACGGGACTCCACGTCGTGCTGGCTGATGGCGATTTGCTTGAGTTTCGGCGCGGCGAGGCTTTTGCCCAGGGCCGCCACCTGTCGCTCGTGACGGCAGCGGGCCGTACACTCGAGCTCGATCTTCCCGGCTATACCATGCCCAAGACAAAAAATGCTTCGGGCTATTTCGTTGCTGACGATATGGATGCCATCGATCTGTTTATCGGTGCGTGTGGCACAATCGGTGTCATCACCGAACTCGAGATTGCCCTGCAGGTGGCACCCGCGGTCGTTTGGGGCGTGAGCTGCTTCTTCGACAGCGAAGACAAGGCCGTGTCCTTCACCGATTCTGTGCGTCCCGTCCTGTCCCATGCGGCTGCCATCGAGTACTTCGATGCTGGCGCCCTGGATATTCTACGTCGCCAGCGCGAGCAGTCGACGGCGTTTGCCTCGCTGCCTGCGCTCGACAAAGACGCCAAGGTCTGTGTCTACGTGGAGCTCGACTGCGACGACGAAGCCCAGGCGACTGAGGAGCTGTATCACTTGGGGTGGGTACTGGAGCTTGCGGGCGGCAGTGACGATGCGACATGGGTCGCGCGCACCGAGGTCGATCGCGAGTGTCAGCGATTCTTCCGCCATGCGGTGCCCGAGAGCGTCAACATGCTCATCGACGAGCGCCGCCGCATAGATCCCACCATCACCAAACTGGGTTCGGACATGTCGGTGCCCAACGCGCACTTGGCCGATGTTATCGCCCTCTATCGCCGCACGCTGGCGGAAAGTGGGCTTGAATCTGCCGCCTGGGGGCATATCGGTAACAACCATCTGCATGTGAACATTCTGCCGCGCGATGCACAGGATTATCGCCGCGGCGCAGAACTCTTTGCCCAGTGGGCTTCCGAGGTCACGGCCATGGGCGGTGCCGTCTCCGCAGAACACGGCGTCGGCAAGATCAAGGCGGGCTTCTTGGAGACGATGTACGGTCACGAGGCCATGGTCGAGTCGGCGCGGCTCAAGCTCCAGCTCGATCCTGCCGGGCAGCTGGGTCGCGGTAACCTGTTTTCGGAGAAGCTCTTGGATGAGCTCGTCCAGAAAGGGGGCGCGTGAAGATGAGCGATTTCCATATGGTGGTGTGCGTCAAGGCCGTGCCGGGCAGCACCGAGGTCAAGATGGACCCCAAGACCAATACCATCGTGCGCGATGGCAAGCAGGCGGTCATTAATCCCTTTGATGCGAGCGCTTTGGAATGCGCGCTGGCGCTGAAGGACGACTTTATCGGCTTTGGCATGGATGTGCGCGTGACGGTGGTGTCGATGGGCATCCCCGCGACCGAGTCGCTGCTGCGCGACTGCATCGCTCGAGGCGCCGACGATGCGCTGCTGCTGACCGATCGCGCCTTTGCAGGTGCCGATACCCTGGCAACCACCTATGCCCTCAAGTGCGGCATCGAGGCGCTCGACGAGGACTTCGACCTGCTCATCTGCGGCAAGATGGCGGTGGATGGCGATACGGCCCAGATTGGTCCCGAGCTTGCCGGTGCCTTTGATATTCCCTGCGTGACCGACGTGAGCTGCGTGCAGAGCGCGGGCTTTACGACCTGTGGCTCGCTGGCGCTCGTTCACGGATGCGATGCCGGCGAGGAGACGGTGTACCTTGAGATGCCGTGCGCGATGACGACTGCCAAGGAGATTGGCCAGTTGCGTATGCCGAGTATTGCCGGTATTCGCGCGGCGGAGGAGGCGGACGTGCGCGTGGTCAGTGCCGCCGACGTGAACGCCGACCCCGCGCGTTGCGGTCTTGCCGGGTCGCCGACACAGGTCGTGCGCTCGTTTGTGCCCGACCGTGACCAAACGTGCGAGGCCGTTGAGGGGACGGCGTCCGAGCAGGCGGCAAAGCTTGCCAAGATTATCGAGGGGATGGCATAGATGAGCGGACTGATTATCGATAGCGAAGCCTGTATCGGCTGCGGTCGCTGCGTTCGCGCCTGTGCCTCGGGCGGCATCGTAGTGGAAGGCGAGCGACCCAGCCGATGCGCCCGCGTAACCGACGGCTGCATCCTATGCGGTGGGTGCGTCGACGCCTGCCCTGTCAACGCTATCTCGATCGAGCGTGACGAGGCCGCTGGTGCGGTGGACCTTGATGCATATCGAGACATTTGGGTATTCGCGCAGACCGACGAGCACGATACGGTGACTCCCGTTGCCTATGAGCTTATGGGCAAGGGCCGCGAGCTTGCCGATGCTCGCGACTGCCGTCTGGTGGCACTGATCGGTATGGGTCCCGAGGGTTCTCTCGGCGACCTGGAGCATCTGGTTTGCGCGGGCGCCGACGAAGTCCTGGCCTGTCGCGACGAGTGCCTGCGCCAAAACGATGCGGAGGTCTACGCCCGCTTGATCTGCGATTTGGTAGCCGAACGCAAACCCGAGGCCATCCTATACGGTGCGACCGCTTTTGGCCGCGAACTGGCACCCGGCGTTGCCGTGCGCTTGCAGACGGGCCTTACGGCTGACTGCACCGTACTTTCGATGGATACGGAGACGGGGCTGCTGCAACAGACGCGTCCGGCGTTTGGCGGCAACCTGATGGCCACCATCGTCTGCCCCAATCATCGTCCCCAGATGGCAACGGTTCGTCCCGGCATCTTTAAAGCGCCCGACTTTGACTACGACCGCTCCGGCACGATCACCCAGATATCGCTTGCGGATGATGCTAAGGCTCGTGTCGAGATCTCGATTCCCGCCGAGGAGTGGAGGCAGCAGGCCTCGATCGCCGATGCCGAGCGCTTGGTCGTGGTGGGCCGCGGCATTGGCTCCAAGAAGAATCTGCCCCTGATGCGAAGGCTCGCCGAGGCTCTGGGAGCCGAGCTTGGTTGCACGCGACCTGTCGTGGAGGCCGGCTGGTTGGAGTGTCGCCATCAGATTGGCCAGACCGGCGTATCGGTTTCGCCCAAGCTTCTCGTGAGTATCGGTGTTTCGGGCGCCATCCAGCATCTTGCCGGCATCGGTGGGGCAGAGTGCATTATCGCCATCAACGAGGACCCGGATGCCCCCATCTTTGGTGCTGCCCAGTACAAGGTTGTCGGCGATGCCGTCGAGGTCGTCGAGGAACTGCTGGCCCAGCTTGAGCGCTAGGCGCGCGCCAGCCAGTCGCGCATCTCGTCCTTAAGGCGGCTCCAAGTCGCCTGCGTGGCGGGGTCGGTAAAGGGCCGCGTAATGCCAAAGGGCGCGTCGAGCAGGCGGTAGATATCGCCCTGCTCGCGCGCCAGCGTGCGGCTCGCTGGATAGACGAGCTCAAACATAAAGCAGATGAGTCCCACCAGGTAGTCCGCCGGCTCGTTGCGCTCGTCGCGCGCGACGCACCGATGCTCGTCAAAGGCGGCAAGCGTCGGTACCGAGAAGCGACTGGCTAGAAACGCGTCCTCATCCACCTTGAGGATGGTATCGACGGTGCTGTCGGCGATGGTGCGCATAATGTCGATCTTGTCGCCATCGCGCACGATATCGCAGAAGCACCGTGTACGCTCGTCGAGTTGTGCCGGCAGGCGAAAGTCGCTGTGATAGGCGATGCTCGCTCGGATGAGCTCGTCATGCGCACCGGTTTCGATAAAGTCACGGATGTTTGTCGTGGCGGGTGCATCGGCGGGATTCTCGCCAAAGAGGACCTCGATGCCCAGCGCCGCATGGCTCATGCTCTCGGCGTCCTTAAAGGTGTCCCAGCGTCGCAGCTGCTCAAAGCGGCCCATATCGTGTAGCAGGCCGCAAAGCCATGCCAGGTCAATATCTTCTGACGACCAGCCCTGCTCGCGCGCTACGGCATCGCATGCCTCGGCCACGTGGTACGTATGCTCGATTTTGAGCGCGATGCGTGGGTTGGTGGCGTCGTAGGCATCGGTGTAGCTTTTGAAGGCCGCGCGCGCCCGGTCTCGATCGATAGCTGTCATAATGACTTCCTAAAAAGTTGTGTCTTTCGATCCGGTGGCAATTGTAGGTGAACTCGGTTGCTGTCGGATGATGATTCTGCCGTATCGCTACATGCGGCTCGGAGACCTTGTCAGGATGAGAAGCGTATGGTGTTCAAAATCGTTAGAACCGTCTGGCCGGTGATGCTTACCTATGTTGCAATAGGCGCGCCGTGCGGAATGATCATGGGGCAGACGGGAATGGAGCCCTGGATGGTCTTTGCCCTGAGCAGCACGTTTGTGACGGGCAGCGGCCAGTTTATGATCTGCAATCTTTGGCTGGCGGGCGTACCGGCACCTTCGATTATCGCGAGCGTTGCCGCCATCTCCTCGCGTTTTGCGCTTTACTCGGCATCGATCGCGCCGCATCTGACGGGTGCCTCGAAGCGTCAGACGCTGGCTGTTGCCGCGACACTTACCGAGGAGGCATATGGCATCTCGCTTGCCAAGTTGGTTGAAGGGGAGGATTGGGGCCCGCGCGAGTCCTTCGTGCTCAACGTGATCCTCATCGCAACATGGGGCGTTTCGTGTACGATGGGCGCCATCGTCGGCGCCGTTGTCGATGTTCCCACCGCCATTGCAGCCTTTGTCTGCACCTCGCTCTTTATCTGCCTGCTCTTTTCGCAGCGGCTGTCGCGCGGCAACGTTGTCGCGGCGGTTTCGGGCGCGGTGTCCGTCGCCGTATGCAAGTTCTTGGGCCTCACGAATATTGCCGTGCCGGCAAGCGTCGTGGCCGGCATTGCCATTGCGTTGGCGTGCGATGCTGTATTTGACGGAAGAGGTGCCCGCGATGCCCGTTAACGAGTTCTTGGTTCTGTGGCTGTCGTCGTGGGCTGCTATCGCGTTCTTTCGCATCGCGCCGGCGTTCGCCTTGCGCGGGCGGACCCTGTCGCCCCGCATTACCGAGGCCCTGGGCTATATCCCGCCCGCTGCCTTTGCCGCGCTGGTCGCCAACGACTTGGTGAGCCCCGGCGCGTTCGACGCGGGACTCTGGCCTGCCTTGGTTCCCTGGATTGCGGCCGTCGGCGTCGTGGTCGTGGCGGTCAAGACAAAATCGATGCTGTGGTGCTGCGTCTCGGGCATCGTACTCTATATTGTCTTGAGCCTTATATAGGGGTGGCGTCGCGGGCGCCGAATCTCGTTCCATCCCAACTTGTCGAATTTTTCACCGAGCTGGTCTATTTCTTCTGGTACCATGGTCAAACTTTACTGTAGCAAAGCATGACGTGGGCTTTTGTTCCGCGTCAGCGGAAATGGGGGTTTCATGGCACAGGAAGCGACTGCCAACGAGCAAAAGAAATTCAAGGTTCCGCGCATTCCGGGTGACATCATGATCTATCCGATGATCGTCGGTCTTTTGCTCAACACCTTCTGCCCGCAGGTTTTTGAGATCGGCGGCTTCTTTACGGCTGCCTGCCGCGGTGGCTCCAATACCATCGTCGCCGCGATCCTGCTGTTCGTGGGCGCCGGCATCAGCTTTAAGTCCACGCCGGGCGCCATCAAGACCGGTATCGTCGTGCTGATTCCCAAGCTGGTCGTCGCAGCGGCTCTCGGCCTAGGCGTGGCATATTTCTTTAACGACAACTTCCTGGGTCTGAGCTCCGTGTCTATCATCGGCGGCATTACGTTTTGCAACATGGCGCTCTATACGGGCATCATGGGCGAGTTCGGCGATGAGTCCGAGCAGGGCGCCGTCGGTATCCTGTTCTTTACGGCCGGCCCCGCCGTCACGATGATCATCCTTGGTGTTTCGGGTCTTGCCAACATCCCTGTCGGTACTATCATCGGCTCCATTTTGCCGCTCGTTATCGGCATGGTTCTGGGCAACCTGTTCCCGTTTATCAAGAACCTGCTGGTTCCCGGCGCCAATCCCGCAATCGCTGTAATTGGTTTTCAGCTCGGTGCGTCCATGAGCCTTTCGAGCTTCATCGCCGGTGGTATTTCCGGCATCTTGCTGGGCCTTGTCACGCTGTTTGTCGTCGGTCCCATCACCTTTGCGTTCGAGCGCCTGTGCGGTGGTAACGGCAAGGCTGCCGTGGCTTGTTCCACCATCGCCGGCACGGCTATGACCACGCCGGTTGCTCTCGCCGAGGTCGCGCCGCGCTACGCCGAGCTTGCGCCCACCGCGTACGCCCAGATCGCCACTGCCGTTATCATCACGGCAATCATGGCTCCGATTCTGACCGGCTGGGTCGACAAGAAGTTCTGCCAGGGCAAGGAGGACCTGTCGCCTGCCGGTGTCGAGGCCATCGAGGAGGCCGTCGCGACCGACATCGATGGCGAGTAACGGCCGTTACCGATAATTGATTCCGGCGTGCAATTCGCGCCGTCCGAGCGCCCGAACAGAAACTGTTTTGCAGTGATGTTCGGGCGCTTTGCTATGATTCCCTTTACCCCTGCGGAGTAAAGGGGTGTTTATTGCCCTGATTCGAATTGGGCGATTCTGACCATTCGGATATTGAAGGGATGGCGTCTAGTGGTTAAGGCACTCAAGATTGAGATATTCCTGCTATGCATGATTGTTCTTATCGGGCTTGCCGCGCGAAGTCGTCGCTCCTTGTTCTCGAGCACCCTGCAGCTATTGTTTAGCATGCTTGGCTACACCTCTGCCGCGTACATATTATTCGATATGATCTGGACGCTTTCGGATGGTGCGGACGGCACGTTGGGTATTGCTGCCAACTGGATTTCCAACGCGGTTTCGTTTTCGCTCTTTGCCATCGCGTGTCTCATTTGGTTTATCTATTCCGAGACGATGCAGGGCTCTCGCCTTGTGACCTCGCGCTATAGGGTGGTGCTTGTAACGTTGCCTACGGCTCTGGTGGTCGTGCTGGCTTTTACCAGTTACTGGACGCACGCCTTGTTCTATATCGATTCGCAGGGCGTGTATCGTCGCGGCTTTGCCTATATGATCCAGCCCATTGTCAGCTACTGTTACGTTATACATACGTCCCTGCATGCGTTTGTGCAATCTCGCAGGGTCGAGAGCCTGCAGACGAAGGCTATCTATCGAACCTTGGCATTTTTCGCCATTCCGGCCCTGGTGGGCGGTACCTTTCAGATCGTATACTCGGTGCCTGGCCTTTGTGTCGGCATAATGATTAGCATGTTGCTGCTCTATATCATCTGCCGGGAGCAACTCATCTCGACCGACCCGTTGACTGGCCTCAACAATCGCAACCGTTTTGAGACCTATATGCTGTCGCTCTTCTCAAATGTGGATCAGGCCGAAGATGTGTATCTGCTCATGATGGACGCCGACGGCTTTAAGCAGATTAACGATCGCTATGGGCATGTGGAGGGCGACCACGCTCTTCAGGTCATATCCGCTGCGCTCAAAGAAGTCTGCTCGGCGTCTGGTGGCTTTATTGCACGTTATGGTGGCGATGAGTTCGTGGTGCTCCAAAAGGCAGCAGCGGAACAGGACATCATAGATCTGTGTTCGGCGATTAACGACGAGCTCGCGCGCGCCGAGGTTCCGTATCTGTTGCGGATGTCCATCGGCTACGCACGGGTTGGTGATGGCGTCGATACCTGGCAAGACTTGCTTCGCGCTGCCGACGAGGAACTCTACCGCGTCAAGGCCGAGAAAAAGAAAGCCGGCGCCCAGATACGCTAGAAAAAAGGGCGCACGACCGTTGCGATGGTCGTGCGCCCTTTTTGCGTTTGCGGGGGCCACCG
>CABRFA010000012.1 GCA_902470065.1 uncultured Collinsella sp. | reverse complement strand
GCCAAACGCTGCGTTCCGCCGGCGTCATCGCGGTCTTTAGCGTGGCACTGTTCCTCACGCGCAGCATGCCCATCGCGGCCATGGCCATGGGCATCGCCGCGATTGCCTCGCTCGTGCTGGTCACCGCCCCGCTCGCCCTGCTCGAGACCGAAAAATCACGCCGCATGAGCCTGCGCGAGGCTGGCCACCTGTTTATCCAGTGCGCCCCGCTCTTTGGCGCACTGTTCCTGTTTAACCTTATCGAGAGCATGCCCAAGTTCGTGATGGAAGGCGCGCTGGCCTACAAGTATCAGCTGTACTTTAATGCCCTGTTCTTTCCGGCGCAGGGAATTTTGTTGAGCATTGGATTTATCTATAAACCGCAGCTCCTGCGTCTGTCGAGCATTTGGGCGAATCCGCGCAAGCGTCGCCGCTTTGACCTGATTATTGTTGCCGTTATGGCGCTGATCGTGGTCATCACCGGCGTGTGCGCCGCATTTATGGCAGGTCCCGGTATTCCCCTCATGAGCTTTATGTACGGTCTCAGCTTTGAACGCTACCGTACGCTGGCGCTGCTGATGGTCGTCGCCGGCGGCGTCACCGCGGCCATCGACTTTATCTACGCCATCATCACGGTGCTGCGCCACGCTGGAGATGTCACCAAGATCTACCTGATCTGCTTTGCCGTGAGCGTGGTGCTCCCGGTGATTCTGATCAATCTGCTCGGCCTGATGGGCGCCGTCGTGAGCTACCTAGCCATCATGGCCCTACTGCTGGTACTGTTGATTATCGAGTACGCCCGCATCCGCCAACGCATAGAGAGGGACCGGAATCCGTACGGCGCCTAATTGCGGCGATGGGAGAAGCTAATTTGCGGTGGAATCACCCCGGCTGGAGTCTCGTTGCGGACACGCAAAACTAAGTGAGTAGACTTTTACCGAATCCCGGACCACACCGACAAAGCACAAGTCCGTGACCAGCGGTTTTATTGAGGCAAATATGTTGGGTGCTCGGCATTTCCAAAAAAGTCTACTCACTTAGCCAGCGGGCAGCCAAATGATTATTTAATCCCCGTCCCTGAAAAATCAATTTGCGGGCAGAAGGGCAAAAGTAGTCAAAAAAGGCCCCGTCCAAAATTAGCTACCCCTTGCACCGATTATTCGCCCGGGTTGATGTTCGCGTAGAACTCCGCCCCGTCGTCCAGGCGCAGGATGCCCACGCGACCGAACTCGGAGCCGGTGGCGGCGGCGCAATCGATATCGATGCGATCGGGCACGCCGGCAGTGTCCTCGCCGCCCAAGCGCACGATCTGCCCTCGTCCCGATTCCTCATCGAGCCCCGCAAGACCACCGACCTCGCAATAACGCCCGAGCGACACCGTTGGCGTGTGGCCACTCACCACGACCGAACCCTTGCCCTCGGCAGAAAGCAGCCCCGTCGGGGCATCCCAATAGCCATGGCGAATCCAGAGCAAGTCACCGGACGACTGTACGGCGAGCATTTGCTGCAGCAGCTCGCGATCGGCATCGACCGCTCCCCTGCCGTCGCCGCAATCGACACCATGCTCAAGCAAAAACGCACGCGCCGCCTCGGTCTGAATGCCGGCGTGCACCAGCAGGTACGGCCGCTCGGCAGTCTCGACCACCGCGTAGAGCGGCAGCGCGGCCATCCATCGCACGAGCTCCTCGTATGCCTCAAATTCCATGTCGTTGAGCTGCTCGCGCGTCGTCCAGCCACCGTTGATATCCCAGGTCTCGGCATCGAGCGGATCCTGGCCAATGATGGCATCGAGCATGATCTGCTCGTGATTGCCCTTGAGCACGCGGGCGTTGGGCAGCGAGCGCACGAGCTTAATAACACCGACCGGATCGGGCCCGCGATCGATCATGTCGCCCAGCACGTACAGTGTGTCGTCGGACGTCAACGAGATCTTAGACAGGGCCTCGTCAAGCGCACGCACGTGCCCGTGAGCGTCAGATGTCACATAGATCGCCATGGTACGCCTCTCCTTGCATTGCGGCCGAAGCCCGGTGCCGCAACTAAAACTTCAAGTTGAACTTAAACGTTACCCATTGTACTCCGTTGCAATAAAGCTGGAAAGGGTTTCCGAGCAGAGGCAAAGACGGCAGCCGTCTATGACGATATCGCGCACGCCCGCAATCCAACCCCATAAACCCACCATCTTTGGGTACAAATAACCGCAGACAACTGACCGTGCCACGCCAACCACCCAGGAGCGGACACCATCTATGAACCAGATCCTTCTCTTTATCGGCCTCGTCATCATTTTGTGCCTGACCATCAAACCCGTCGGCAAAAAACTCCCCTTCCCCACCCTGCTCATCTTTATCGCGCTCGGCATGCTGTTGGGCGTCAACGGCCCGACGCATATCGACTTTAGCGACTACGCACTCACCGAAACCGTCTGCAGCACGGCGCTGCTGTTCATCATGTTCTACGGCGGCTTTAACACCAATATCGACCGCGCCAAGCCCGTCGCTGCGCCGGCGGTGCTGCTGAGCACGCTCGGCGTCGTCATCACTGCCGGCATCACCGGCGTGTTCGCCCACTTCGCGCTGGGGATCGACTGGATCGGCAGCCTGCTGCTGGGATCGGTCGTGGCATCCACCGACGCGGCGAGCGTCTTTAGCGTACTGCGTGAGCACAGCCTGTCGCTGAGAGGTGGCACCGACTCGCTGCTCGAGGTCGAATCGGGCTCCAACGACCCCGTCGCCTACATGCTCACCGCTGTGCTCGCTACACTCGCGGCCGGCGGCGACATCAACATTCCCGCACTGCTGGCCAAGCAGATTATCCTGGGCGTGGGCCTGGGCCTTGCCATCGGCTGGGCGGCGGGCCGCCTGATTGAACGCGCGCACGCAACGGCCAAGGACGCGCAGACCATCTTCTTGTTCGCCGTGGCCATCGTCGCCTACGCGCTGCCGAGCCACCTGGGCGGCAACGGCTTTTTGGCCGTGTACCTGGCAGGCATTGTACTGGGCGCCAGCGACATCACCGGCAAGGTCGAGATGGCGCACTTCTTTGACACCCTCACCGAGATGGCCGAGATGACAATCTTCTTCTTGCTCGGCCTGCTCGTGACGCCCGCCCGCCTGCCGCAAATGCTGCTGCCGGGCCTGGCGCTCATGGCGTTTATGCTCTTCGTGAGCCGTCCCATCGCCGTCGGCGTGCTCCTGGCGCCCTTTAAGACGAACCCCCGCCAGGTCGCGCTCGTAAGCTGGGCGGGCCTGCGCGGAGCAGCCTCGGTCGTCTTTAGTCTCCTTGCCGTGGTGGCCGGCGTTCCCGGCGGACACGACCTGTTTGACCTGGTATTTGTGATTGCCGTGTCGAGCATTGTGGTGCAGGGCTCGCTGCTGCCAGTAGTGGCGAAGAAGCTCGATATGATCGATACGACCGGCGACGTGCGCCGCACCTTTAACGACTACCGCGACGAGGACGGCATGTCGTTTGTAAAGCTCAAGGTGGGCGCTGGACATCCGTTTGCCGGACGCTCGCTCGCCGACATTGGCAGCGCAACGGACATGCTGGTGGTCTTGGTGCTGCGTGACGGGGCGCACCCGGTACTGCCCAACGGCGATACCGTGATCCAGGAAGGCGATCTGCTGGTGATGGCCGCCCCAACGTTCGAAGAGCGTGCCGAGGTTACGCTGCGCGAGGTCACCGTGACGCCCTACGGTCGCCTGGCCGGCCAGCGCCTGCGCGATGTGCCGCAAGGCAAGCATCCGTTTATTGTGGTGATGCTCAAGCGCGAAGGCCAAACGATCATCCCCGACGGCAACACCCTCATATACGCCGGCGACGAAGCCGTCATCGCCACGCTGGCGTCGTAGTGACCAGGAGGTGGCTAATTTGCGACGAAGAGATCAAGCGCCTAGAGAACCTTATGTCTTCGCTCGCTGATTTGGATTTGCCTGAGGAGTAAAGCGCCCCTCCCCCATGTAACCATCCTGAAAATCATAGCGGCGTAGTCGAGTTTTACCGTGATGCGGTCGCGCCTACCGCTCCACTGTGCTAAAGTATCCCGAACGTTCAAACGACTACGAGGGGAACCAGAAGATGGCACGTGTGCACAACTTCTCAGCTGGCCCGGCCGCACTGCCTACAAGCGTGCTCGCCGAGATCGCCGACGAGATGATGGACTACCGCGGTTGCGGCATGTCCGTGCTCGAGATGAGCCATCGATCTAGCATGTACCAGCAGATCATCGACGACGCCGAGGCAACCCTGCGTCGCCTGCTGAGCATCCCCAACAACTACCGTGTCCTGTTTTTGCAGGGCGGCGCCACGCTGCAGTTTGCGGGCATCCCCATGAACCTCATGCGCCGCGGCCGCGCCGGCTACATCGTGACCGGCAACTTTGCCAACAAGGCATACAAGGAGGCCGCCAAGTACGGCGAGGCCGTGCTGCTCGCGAGCTCCGAGGACACCAATTTCGACCGCATTCCCAACATGGCCGACATCAACGCGCGCATTGCCGCCGAGGCCGCAGGCGACGGGCTCGACTACGTCTACATCTGCCAGAACAACACCATCTTTGGCACCATGTACCACGAGCTGCCCAACTGTGGCGACGTACCGCTGGTCGCCGATGTCTCGAGCTGCTTTTTGTCGCAGCCGCTCGACGTCGAACGCTACGGACTCATCTACGCCGGCGCGCAGAAAAACGCCGGCGCCGCGGGCGTGACCGTGGTCATCGTGCGCGACGACCTCATCACAGATGGCCCCGCCTTTGCGCAGACGCCGCAGTACATGGACCTTAAGACCCAGGCCGCCAAGGGTTCCATGCTCAACACGCCCAACACCTTTGGCATCTACGTGTGCGGCAAGGTGTTCCGTTGGGTTGAGCAGACCGGCGGACTTGCCGCCATGGCCGAGCGCAACTGGACCAAGGCTAACCTACTCTACAACCTGCTCGAGCACAGCGAGCTGTTCCATGGCACCGCGCAGGCCGACAGTCGCTCCATCGCCAACGTCACCTTCCGCACCGACGAAGCCGAACTCGACGCGGCCTTTGTCGCAGGCGCGGCCGAGCACCAGATTCAAAACGTCAAGGGCCATCGCCTGGTGGGCGGTATGCGCGCCAGCGTCTACAACGCCGTAACCATGGAAGATGTGCGGGCACTGGCCTCGTACATGAAGGACTTCGAAGCGCAGCATAGTTTGAGTCCGCGATCTAACTAGCCCGCAACGCGCGGGCCGACCAGCCACTTCAAACCACCTGTTTAAGCCAAACCTGCTAAGGAGTTTTTCCATGCGTAAGATTAAGACCATCGACGACATCACCAAGGACGGCAAAGTCGAGTTTGGCGAGGGCTACGAATTTGTGAGCACCGCCGAAGAGGCCGACGCCATCCTGATGCGCTCGACCGACCTGCACGGCTACGAGCTGCCCGAGGGCATCCGCGCCATCGCCCGCTGCGGCGCCGGCGTCAACAACATCCCCGTCGAGGAGTACGCCAAGAAGGGCGTCGTCGTCTTTAACTCCCCCGGCGCCAACAGCAACGCCGTCAAGGAGCTCGTCCTAGGCATGCTGGTGCTCTCGAGCCGCGGCGTGGTGCAATCGATGAACTGGGTGCGTGACAACGCCGACGACCCCGAGATTCAGGTCGATGCCGAGAAGGCCAAGAAGGCCTTTGTGGGCCGCGAGCTCAAGGGCAAGCGCATCGGCGTCATCGGCCTGGGCAACGTAGGCTCCAAGGTCGCCAACGCCTGCGTCGACCTGGGCATGGACGTCTACGGCTACGACCCGTTCATTTCCGTCGAGCACGCGTGGGTGCTGAGCCGCGAGGTGCAGCGCGTGGGCACGCTCGAGGACCTCTGCCGCGGCTGCGACTACCTCACCGTGCACGTGCCCAGCAAGGCCGACACCATCGGCATGATCAGCACCGAGCAGATTAACCTGCTGGCACCCGACGCTGTGCTCATCAACTACGCACGCGAGACCATCATTGACGAGGACGCCGTCGACGCCGCCCTGCGCGAGGGCAAACTGAGCTGGTTTAGCTGCGACTTTGCCACGCCCAAGACCGTCAAGATGCCCAACACGTTTATCACCACGCACTCGGGCGCCGGCACTGGCGAGGCCGAGGCCAACTGCGCCGACATGGCCATCAGCGAGCTCAAGGATTACCTGGAGAACGGCAACATCGCACATAGCGTCAACTACCCCGCCTGCAGCATGGGCAAGGCGCGCGCCGCAAGCCGCATCGCCTGCCTGCACGCCAACGTGCCCAACATGATCGGCCAGATCACGGCCATCCTGGCCAAGGACAACGCCAACGTGCAGCGTATGACCAACGAGTCCGCTGGCGAGAACGCCTACACCATGTTCGACACCGACGAGCACCTGGACAGCAGCACCATCGAGGCGCTCAAGCAGATTCCGTCGATGTATCGCGTGCGCGTGATCAAGTAGCGCCGACTGACCTGACGGGTAGTTCCCCATGTGGCCTGCCCGTCGCTGACATTGAATGCCCGCGGGGGCGCCTTTCGCACGAGAGGCGCCCCCATTTTTGTGAGCGCTCCATTAAATGCACTGAGCCGCTTCTTGGCATACAATCTGTATGTTGACCTAACTATCTGTGAGGTGCCTATGGTTGATACAGATTTTGCTTGGCGGCTTACGCAAGGGCTCGTGCGGATCGACAGTTCAGACCCGGGTGCGTATGAGGACGAGATTGAGCGCTATATCAAAGCGTTGGTTGAGGAACGGTTGGCGCAGCTGAGCTATCCGGTACTCGATGCCGTGCAGATTGCAGAGCACGAAGTACTCCCCGGACGCCGCAATCTAATGGTCACCGTGCCGGGCCAAAGCGACGAGCCACGGCTCGTCTACATCTGCCATTTGGATACCGTCACCTTGGGCGATGGCTGGGACGCGGACATTCCGCCGCTCGGAGCGATCGTGCGCAACGATAAACTCTACGGCCGTGGTGCCTGCGATATGAAGGGTGGCCTGGCCTGCGCCATTGCCGCACTGGTCCATACGCTCGAGCGCGTGGCGGCAGAAGGCGAGCTGCCCCACCGCGGCTTTTCACTCATCTGCTCGGTCGACGAGGAAGACTTTATGCGCGGCTCAGAGACCGCGATCGATGCTGGCTGGGTCGGCTCGCATGAATGGGTGCTGGACACCGAGCCCACCGACGGACAGATCCAGGTGGCGCACAAGGGGCGTACGTGGTTCGAGATTGAAATGGCTGGCGTGACGGCACATGCGAGCCAACCCTGGAAGGGCGCGGATGCCGTCGCCGCCATGGCCGAGGTCGTGTGTTCGCTCCGTCGCGCGTTTGCGGCGCTGCCCGCGCACGATGAGCTGGGGCCTTCGACCATCACGTTTGGCCAAATCGAGGGCGGATATCGCCCCTACGTCGTACCCGACCGCGCCAAAGTCTGGGTCGACATGCGCCTGACCCCGCCGACCGATACGGCAGCCGCGACGCGCATGGTAGAGCAGGCCATCGCCGTCGCCGAAGCCGCCGTTCCCGGTTGCCATGGCAGCTACACCGTGACGGGCGACCGCCCCGCCATCGAGCGCGACCCGAACTCTCCCCTTCTTGCAGCGCTCAAGCGTGCCGCCGATAACGTGACGGACGCGGACACGACCGTCGGCTTCTTTACCGGCTACACCGACACCGCCGTCATTGCCGGCAAGACAGGTAACCGCAATTGCATGAGCTACGGTCCCGGGTCGCTCGCGCTCGCGCACAAGCCCAACGAATATGTGCCCCACGCCGATATCGTTCGCTGCCAGAGCGTGCTGATCGCGCTCGCCGACAACATACTCTGGGGCGCGGATAGCCAAGTTGGGGCATAATAAGCCGCGAATAAACCGACTCGCGCGTAAGGACCGCCCATGAAAGCACTTCCGTTTCCCTGCATCCGCCCGGCTCAGGACCGCGTGCTCGAGGCGCTGCCCGCAATGGGCAGCATCCTGAGCGGCAACGATGCTCTGCGCGGAGCCATTGCCGATGGCCTGATGCTCAAGGACCCGGGTGCGGCGTATTACGTGTACGAATGCTCGGGCGAGCCGGGACGTGTGACGGGTGTCGTGGCGATCTGCCCGGTTGGTGCGCTGGCGGGCGGCGACGCGGTTGCCGCCGATACGACCGCCGCTGCGCGCGCAATCGCCGACCTCAAGGTACAGCCCCGTCCCGTAACGCTTGTCTACGAAGCCTCTCCCGTCATGGATATCATCCTCGGCGCCGCAAAAGAGGGCGCTTCACTCTATGCCGTCACCGACCCCGCCGGCATTACGCACCGCGTGTGGGAGGTCAAGCGCGAGGACGCCGTCGGGGCCATCCGCGCCATGCTCGACCAGGCGCCGGAGCCGGCACTGGCCGACGACCCTGCCTACGCTGTCGCACTAGTCGAGGCATCACAGCTCCTGGCCGACGATGCACGTGCCGCCGGCACCTACACGGGCAAAGAGCCGTTCAACTTTGCCGTAGCTGCGCTCTTCCCCGCCGCGCAGGTCAGCGGCGGCGCGGTGCAGGTTCCGACGGGCCTGCTCACGCACCAGGTCGCGCGGTTCTAGCAAGACCAGACCGTCCAGCACAAAAATCGGCAGCCCAACAAACAGGGGGCGGAGATGCAGCAGGTACATGCATCTCCGCCCCTTTTGCGTCGAGAAGTTATGCCGACGACCCGTGCCGCCGCGCTCGCGTTATCCGCGCTGCGGACCCGCAGTAGCCACGAGCGGTTCAAGCCCCAGCTCGCGCGCGTAGTCTTCCTGCGTAAAGACTTCGACCAGTTCAAACGTATCGGCCGCATCGTCAAACGCAAAATGCAGCACTGAGCAGTTGCCCGGCACGCGTTCGCGCTCGTCGGCCGCCGCGCCCCGCACGTGGTCCAAAAACTCCTTGATAGCCGAACCGTGGCTCACCGCGAGCACGCACTCGTGGTCCGGACGTCGCATAAGATCGGTTATCGTCGCCGCCATGCGCTCGCGCACCTGCATCTGGCCCTCGCCGCCAAACTGACGATAGAAATCTCGCCACGGGCGCTCGGGCATAAGCATCACGCGCTCGGCCTCAAAGTCGCCAAAGAACCACTCACGCAGACCGTCCAGGCGCTCGTACGCCAAGCCCGGCCACAGGTTGGCGATAGTCTGCTCGGTGCGATGAAGTGTGGAGGTGTAGGCATGATCGGGTTCAATGCCGCGCGCACGCAAGAACATGCCGGCACGCGCCGCCTGGTCGCATCCCAGCTGCGTGAGCGGCGAGTCACTCCAACCCTGAATAATGCGCTTAAGGTTGAATATTGTCTGCCCATGACGAACCAGATACAGGTCTTTATTCATAGGGGTCCTTTCGTTCGTTACCAATCAAGGAGCGAAAACGCACCGTCGTAATAGCCAAAATGAAGCACGGCACCGTTGTCGGGTAGCTCTCCCCTGCCAGTCACATACTCAAGAAACTCCTGGCAGGAAGAGCCGTGGGAGACTGCCAGCACACAGTCGTGCTGCGGCCTGGCCATGATGTGGGACAGCGCCGCGACCATGCGCGACTGGAGCTCGCCTTCAGACTCGCCACCAAAGGCCACCGGATAATCACCCCAGGGCTGCGGCGGCATCTCGCGATTTGATGTACCCTCCAGCGAGCCCAAATACCACTCGCGCAGGTCATCGACCAGCTCTATCGAGCGGCCCTCACCAGCAATTAGCTCAGCCGTACGCCGCGCCCGGCCCAACGGGGAGGAATACACACGGTCAAAGGCCACGCCGCGCGCCGCAAACGCCGCACGCGCCATCAGCGCCTGCTCGCGCCCGCGCGCCGTAAGCGGCGAATCGTGCCCGCCCTGCAAAATGTTCTGCACATTGAGCTCAGTCTGCCCATGCCGCACCAAATACAAATCTGCCACACACCCTCCCCTCGTACCACCACAAAGGGGACAGGCACCTTTGTGGTGGTTTACCGCCGGATCACACCGCGGTGACGCTCAACTACAGCAGCACGTCGGCAAGCGGACGCTTGGGTACGTGGTGCACCCGCGCCTCGTCGCGCCAATAATTGATGGAGCCGTCGGGGTTGGAATCGATCGCATCGATCACCTGCGTCTCGGCCGGAACGCCAAGCGCCATGATCAGCTTGAGCTCATACTTGTCGTTATCGAGCCCCATGGCATCGATCGCGTGGGGCGTAAAGGCCTTGAACATGCAGGCTGCCACCTCGGGCGTGGCGCTGCGGGCGGCGAGCATCATCGTCTGCGCGGCAATGCCCGTGTCGACCTCGGTAATGGGAGCGGCGGGCTTGCCCGGAACGGCGCGCTCGGCAAGAATCGCGATGTAGCCGGTCGGGCGCTCACCCTCGGCAGGACCCGGCCAGTCCTTAAGCGCGCCGGCCCATGCAAGCTCGTCAAACACGCGAGCGCAGTCCTCTGCACCGCTTACCACATGAAAACGCAGACGCTGAGCATTGGCGCCGCAGGGAGCCAGGTGCGCCAGTTCCGCCAGCTCGAGCAAAAACTCGCGCGGCACGCGCATGGACTCGTCAAAACGGCGGCACGTACGGGCACGACGGACCAGCGCATCAAACGCTTCCAAGCCGAGCTTTTCGCAACCCTGCTTTGCCATCGACTCCGCGCTCGACGGCGCCGCGGGAACTGTTTCGTTCATAGGGACCCCCAATTTCGGGCAATTGTTCTTAGGAGAATCTAACCTAAAACCTAGGCAATTACATACAGCGGCGTAATGTTCTACAATTGTTGATTAATCCTCACTGGAGCGGGAACAAAAGTAACAATTCGGGAATGTGGGGCGGCAATTCGTCCTTCCCGCCCCATGCATCGGCGCCCTTGGGCGATACTTGTTGCAGCACTTTTGGCGTACGCCGCACGGAGAGCAATGAACGCGACGTGCACCGCACGGAAAGGAGACATTATGGGCATCTTTAAGAATGATGACCAAAAATCGAGCCAGTTTGGATTTGACGAGAAAAGCATGGCAGGCAAGGCCGTCAAGGCCGTGCGCTGGATTTACGCCATCACGGGCGTCTTGGCGCTCGTCGCCGGCATCGCACTGCTGTTTGCGCCTGCCAAGTCCCTCGTCTTCCTAACGACCGTCTTGGGCTTCTACTTTGTGATCACGGCCGCGATCAGGCTGTTTACCGCTGTTTTCGAGCCACTGCTGCCCACCGGCTGGCGCGTGACGAGCATCATCTCCAACCTACTCATTATCTTGGGCGGCGTCATAATCCTGCGCAACCAGGCCTTCTCGACCGCGACGCTCACCACGATGGTGGTTATCGTGGCCGGCTTTGGCTGGATCGTCGAAGGTGTCATGTCCATTCTGGAGTCCGAGCTTTCGTCCAACCGTGCCCTCGCCATCCTGAGCGGCGCGCTCTCCATCATCGCCGGCATGTTCGTGTTTATCTATCCGCTGTGGTCGGCCAAGATGCTCGTCATCTTTAGCGGCGCCGCACTGCTGGTGTTTGGCGTAACGCTGATTGTTCGCGCTATTCAATTTGGCAAACTGGTGCACTAGATGCCGCGAACGCTCTTTATTGATGCAGACGCCTGCCCGGTCACGCGCGAGTCGATTGACTGCGCGCGGCGGGCGGGCGCTGCCGTCGTTATCGCCGGCAACAGCACACAGAACCTGGAACGCCACATTCGCCGCAACGATCCGCGCGACGTCGAGCATGCGCGACGCGGATTTTGGGTCACGACGCTCGATGTGAGCGTGGGCGCCGACAGCGCCGACTTTGCCATTGTCGAACGCCTGCAGGCGGGCGACGTAGTCGTGACGCAGGACATTGGCTTGGCGAGCATGGTGCTCGGGCGCGATGCCGCCGCCATCGGCGTGCGCGGGCGCGTCTACGATAAGGCGACCATCGACATGCAACTGTTTATTCGCCACGAGGAAAAGAAGGTGCGCCGCGCCGGCGGTCGCACTCGCGGTCCGGCGGCATTTACCAGCGAAGACCGGGCCCGCTTTAAGCGCAACCTCACCGAGCTGCTGCGCTAACCAAGGTAGATTTTCGGGACATGCCCGGAAATCTACCTTTTTGTTTTGGCAGCGGAAATGCCCTGGTCACAGGGGTAGATCGTAAGACATGTCCCAATAATCTACTTAAAGGCCAACGGCGGATAGGATGAGGCCCCAGCCGGCACCGATGACGTACATCATGATCAGGAACAGGACGTTTTCGCGGGCGCTGCGGTTGGTGCGGAACAGCACCAGGTAGCCCACACCAGCAGAGATGAGCGTGCCGGCGAGCATCGGGGCCAGCTGCAGCGCGCCTTCCAGGTACAGTTGTGTGATGACGACGCTGGCCGAGCAGTTGGGAATCAGGCCGACAAGCGCCGAACCCAGGACGGCGAGCGTCTCGTTGCCACGCAGGAACTGCTCGATCGCGGACTCGCCGAAGGTCTCGAGCACGGCGACCAGAATCAGCGTCACCAGAAAAATGAATACCGATACCTGCACGGTGTGCGAGATGGCGCTGCGAATAATCGACAGGAGGGGCGCGCCCTCGTGAGAGCGGGAGTGACCGTGGCCATCATGGTGTTCATGCTCGTCCTCATGACCGTGATCGTGGCCATGTCCGTGTTCGTGCTCGTCCTCGTCTTCATCGCAACCGCAATGGTCGCGCTCGCACAGCTCATGGATGTGATCGGCGCTCACGCCCGCCTCGGCCACCTCGTCGATGATGTCACCGCCAGTGTGGTCGTCGTGTGCGCAGTTCACGTGGGCCGGGTTGGCCGCGGTTCCCAGCACGGTACGGCGAATCGCCGCATGCGCGCGAGCGTTACGACGCAGGCCGCGAATGGCGGCGTCCACGATAAAGCCCGTGACCAGCGCGATCAGTGCCTTCGAAGCCAAAAGCATCGCCATGGTCTGCACGGGCACCTGCTCGGCGAGCAACAGCGGCAGCATCTCATCGGAGGTCGAAAGGAACACCGCCACCAACGTGCCCAAGGTCACGACACGACCGGCGTACAGCGTTGCCGCCATGGCCGAAAAGCCGCACTGCGGCACCATACCCAGCAACGAGCCAACCACGGGACCTGCGGCGCCGGCGCGCTTGATGGCCCCGTTAACGCGGTCGCCCGCGACGTGCTCCAAGGTCTCGAGGGCCAGATACGTCACCAACAAAAACGGCACAAGCGAGAGCGTGTCCTTGCCGGCGTCGAGCAGAATATCAATCAGCAAATCCATGACGGATGGAACCTTTCGTGTCTTTCGGCAGCATTGTAAAAGTCCTAGCGGTCAACTAGGGTATTGTAGTTGTCCTAGGCGCGATGCCAATAGTTGCCCATGGTAAACTATCATCTCGCCACATCTCAATGAACCCGAGCCGCGCGCTGCGGCCCGTCCAAGGAGCAGTTATATGAACGTTTCACAAGCACTCGAATACGAGCGCCAGCCGTTTATTCCCATGTTTATCTATGGCGATCACGGCGCCATGGAGTCCGAGCGCCAGAAGGGCGAAGAGGCCCTTAAGGTGCTCGAGACCGAGTACTTTACCGCCGAGGGCGACCCCGGCTTCGACTTTGCCACCGTGCGCGACCTGGCCGACCGCAACCGCGACCTGTGCGACCAGATTGGCGAGGCGCGCCTGCGCAACGTGACGCCCGCGACGCTTTCGCGCGGCCTGTCCGATGCCGACACCTGCGCCGCCATCGGTAAGATGCAAAAGCGCACCGCCGCGTCGGTCATGCGCGAGATCCGCGGCGACCGCGACGCGCTCGGCGTGGCCTACGCCCGCAAGCCCATCCAGGGCACCGTGCTCGGTATCGACATCGAGACCACCGGCCGTGCACCCGAGCGCGGCTATATCATCAACGTGGGCTGGGAAATCATGGACCTCACCAGCGACGCCGTGCCGCATGACGCCGAGGCACACTACTGCGGCCTGCCCGATATCTACCGCGGCGAGGATGTGCCGCTGTCGAATATCCACCACATCACCTGGGACGACATCGACGGCAAAACGCCCTTCCGCGAGAACAAGGAATTGCAGAAGCAGCTGCTCAAGCTTATGAAGAAGTACCCGTACATGGCGCATAACGCCGCGTTCGAGGACAGCTGGTTCAAAATTCATCTGGACGGTTACGCCGAGGCACGCCGCGCCGGCAAGATTATCGTCATCGACTCGCGCCAGATCTGCCGCAGCTTGGACGCCGACGTGCGCTCGCTCCCCCGCGAGTCCGCGCCCGCCGCGCTCGAGAACTGGGCGCGCCGCCGTGGCACCCTCGCCGCCGATGCCAACGAGCAGCATCTGGGTCTGGACGACACCGACCTCATGCTCCGCACCGTCCAAGCCGAGTTCAACCTCAAGAACCTATTCGCGAAATAACCGATCCATCTGCGGGAGCGCCTGCCAGGCACAGCGCAATCCGTCTGGGCACACCGACACGCAGTAAACTAGGGCGCAGCCTTATGGCTGCACCCTAGTTTTCATCAAAACGAGCAAATACGCGTGCTTCACATAGTCGGCAGGTTGGCCCACCTACATTTTTCGAGTTGTTCGGCCAGCTGAACCACTAGTCAAGGCCCCTTGAACCGCAATCGAAGCTAAAATCGCCTTAATTTCGCAACCAAGCCCCATAAATCTACCTGAATCAATTCGAATAGGACGTTGCGATCGCACCATTTGTATAGGATAAGGCCGAATAACTCAAATTATGTTGGTGAGGCATCTGAGCGGTCGGCAAAAACGCTTAGAAGCTACGAATCCGCAACTAAAGTTCATCAAAAAGGGGCAGCCGGCAGAAACCTCCCCAGCCAAAGCTGCTCCCTCAATACGACAGCTCAAAAACCCACCGTTCGCAGAAGATAAGCCGCGCCCCAATACCGTTGCCCGAAGTTTCGGGCGTATGCGGCGTCCGCTATGCCATCATGCGCGTATGGGAATCATTCTGTCACATACCACGGCACGCGCTGTATACCAAACAGCCAACTCGCTCGCAAGCTACGCGACCGGTCCCATACCTATGGAAAAGATCAGGGTGTCTGCGCCGACCACGTCCGACCTGGAAGCGGCACGAGCATGGCTCAACAGAAAGAATGTCGATTCTGAACGTATCCATGTGCTGACGTTTTCCAATAATGCCAAAAGGCACCGCAAGGGCTGCATCTGCCACTGCACGCGCTATACGTTTGATGCAGAAAGCTACCTAGAACTCGAGCCGAATGTCTACATCGTCGATATCAAGCTGTGCGCGTTAGAAGCAACAGCCGACCTCAACCTTTCGGAGCTCGTTGAGTATTACTTTGAAATCTGCGGCTCCTACGCGCTTGGAACGTCCGACGAAACTCAATATCGCGAGCGCCCAGCCCTAACCAGCGTTGAAGAGCTCAGAGCCTTCTTTTCAGAGGCACCGGGGTATCGTGGATCTAATAAAGCACTTAAGGCACTTTCTTATGTACACGAAGGCTGTCGCTCCCCACTCGAAACGGCGTTTGTCATGATGCTGACAATGCCCAAGTCAATGGGTGGCTTAGCCATACGCGCTATCAAAACGGATTATCCGATCCCAGTCCCCAAAAGATACGCCGCCCTAACGCGACGGACGGTTTTCTACCTCGACGCGCTGCTCGAAAATTCGATGACCGATATCGAATACAACGGCTTTTACCACGACGAACCCGAGCAGCAATCAATTGACGAGGAGCGCCGAAACACGCTGCGAAACATGGGATATGCCGTTATCACAGTTAATCGTCATTCGTTTTTCAAGCAGTCCGCTTTTAAACGGGTCATGGAAGCGATTCGCATTCGCGAGAAGATATGGCCCGGTCGACTCCCGGATAACTTCGCCATCCTGCAAGAAACTCTTCGTCAATTTGTCTTGCGGCGCTACTTCGAATACGGTCGCCGCGTCCTGGAGACACTCAAAGAAGAAGAGGCCGCCAAGCGCGAAATTGCAAGCCAATATCCGCAAGCTGATGACCCGAGCATCAACGATGTGCCCGAACCCGACGACATGCAACACGTCGGGGCCCTTGCTGAGGAAATCAATGGGGCTTGGGAATGCGACATGTTCGCAAAAATCGATGAAAACCGCACGGAAGACGACACGATTATTGATCTAATTGAGAATTCGCTCTTCTAAAGGCGATCTCTGCGGATGTCCACCTACATTTTTCGACTTATTCGGCCACCGATGTGCCAGATTGGCTGCAGCAATGCTCAATATAACTTTAGATAAAACTGATTCTGCAGAAACTCCCGTAGAGGAAGAACTGATTCTCGCGGTATTTGACACGATAAAGTACAAATATGAACAGTTCTAATGCTTCTCAAGGTGGCTTTCTTAGCATGCTAGCCGAACATCTCGAAATATGTTGGCGAGCATTGCGTCGATGTCTCCCAACCCACAGAAAATCGCAGAGGCGGCAAGCAGTCATCGAAATTAACGCAAATTGTATTGACATATGAACATACACTCATATAATCGAAAGCAAGTTATATGAGCGCATGTTCATATGAAAGGATATTGCAATGAGTATCCGCGTTGATGAAATAGAGTCCGGCATCGACACCACCATCGTGCCCGACGTCCCCACCACCTGCTCGCCCGAGGACCTTCCCGACGAGGAGCTGCTGTACGACCTTGCCGACCTGTTCAAGGTCTTTAGCGACACAACGCGCATCAAGATCCTTTACGCCCTCATGGGCCGCGAACTCTGCGTGGCAGACATCGCCGAAGCGACCGCGACCTCGCAGTCTGCGGTGTCACACCAGCTGCGCACGCTCAAGCAGTCGCACCTAGTTAAATTCCGGCGCGACGGGCGCAATATCCTCTACTCGCTCGCCGATGATCATGTCTATACCATGCTCAACCAGGGCATGAGCCACATCTGCGAATAGCGACCAACCACGGTACCAGCGCGGCCTGCACCCAAGCCGCAAGACAGGGAAAGGAACCCACCATGAAAAAGCAGTTCAAGCTCGACGAGATCGACTGCGCCAACTGTGCGCGCGAGCTTCAGAACGAGCTGGCCAAGCTCGAGGGCGTCAAATCCGTGTCCGTTAACTTTATGACCCAGAAGCTGACGCTCGAGGCCGACGACGCCGAGTTCGACGAGGTCCTCGACCGCGTCGTAGAGTTCACCGCCGACGCCGAGCCGGACTGCGAGATCATTCTCTAGCCCAGGTTAACGCCAACCCAAAAGGCCGCGCTTGCCGCGGCCTTTGCTCGCGAAATTATATGAGCGAGTGTTCATACATTCAAATGGGAGGTTTGAATCATGGCAGCCGCCGATCCCACAAAGAAAAAGAAGAAGCGCAAGAAGAAAGAGTCCCTTGAGCATAAGCGCAATCGTATCCTGGTAGCGCTAGGCATTTTTGCGGTGGTGTACGCCCTCGAGGAGCTCGGTACCCTTACCGCCGCATTCGGCACCCCGGGTAACGTCTACGCCAGCTTCGTGCTGTTCCTGGTGCCGTTCCTAATTGCCGGCTACGACGTGCTCCAAAAGGCATACAACAACATCCGCCGCGGCAAGGCCTTCGACGAAAGCTTCCTCATGGCCGTCGCGACCATCGGCGCGTTTGCCATGGTGCTCTTCCCCGACACCGATCCGCACATGGCCGAAGGCGCCGCTGTCATGCTGTTCTATCAGGTCGGCGAGCTGTTCCAGGCCTACGCCGTGGGCAAGAGCCGCAAATCGATCAGCGCCATGATGGACATCGCGCCCGATTACGCCAACGTCGAGCAACCCGACGGCACACTCGAGCAGGTCTCCCCCGATGACATCGCCGTCGGCACCGTCATCGTCGTCAAGCCCGGCGAGCGCGTACCCATCGACGGCGTCATCGTCGAAGGCGAGACGCAACTCGACACCGCCGCCCTTACCGGCGAATCGATTCCCCGCCCGGCCAAAACCGGAGACGATATCATCAGCGGCTGCATCAACATGACGGGCCTCATCCACGTGCGCACCACCAAGCCATTTGGCGAGTCCACCGTCGCGCGCGTCCTGGAGCTCGTAGAAAACGCCAGCGAAAAGAAGGCGCGTACCGAGAACTTCATCACGCGCTTCGCCCGCGTCTACACGCCCGCCGTCACCGGCGCGGCCGCGGTACTCGCGCTCGGCGGCGGCTTGGTCACCGGCGCCTGGTCCGACTGGATCCTGCGCGGCCTGACCTTCCTGGTCGTCAGCTGCCCGTGCGCGCTCGTGATCAGCGTCCCGCTGAGCTTCTTTGGCGGCATCGGCGGCGCATCCAAGCTGGGCGTCCTCATCAAGGGCTCCAACTACCTCGAGACGCTCGCCGAAGTGGACACCGTCGTCTTTGACAAGACCGGCACGCTCACCAACGGCACGTTTTCGGTCGTGGCGGTACACCCCGAGGCAGGTTATACCGAGCAGTCGCTGCTCGAAGTCGCGGCCCTTGCCGAGTCGTTTTCCGATCACCCCATCGCACGGTCCATACGTGCCGCCTACCAGGGTGAGCTCGACCAGAATCGCGTGAGCGACTCCGCCAATGTCGCGGGTCACGGTTTCACGGCAACCATCGACGGCAAGCGCGTCGTCGTCGGCAACGCCAAGATGCTTGCTGCGGCCGGTATCGACGCTCCCAATTGCGAGGTCGTCGGTACGATCCTCCATGTGCTGGTCGATGACACGTACGCCGGCCATATCGTAATTGCCGACACCATAAAGGCCGATGCCGAGCAGGCTATTCGCGACTTGCACGCTGCCGGCGTCAAACGCACCGTCATGCTCACGGGCGACCGCGAGGAGGTTGCAGCGTCTGTGGCCAAGCAGCTGGGGCTCGACGAGTTCCACGCGCAGCTCCTGCCAGGCGACAAGGTCGAGCGTGTCGAGGCGCTGCTTGCAACCGAGAGCGGCAAGGGCAAGCTCGCCTTTGTCGGTGACGGCATCAACGACGCACCCGTGCTCACGCGCGCCGACGTCGGAATCGCCATGGGCGCCATGGGCTCGGACGCCGCAATTGAAGCTGCCGACGTGGTGCTGATGGACGACAAGCCGTCCAACATCTCCCGCGCGATCCGCGTGGCGCGCAAGACCATGTCGATTGTTTGGCAGAACATCATCTTTGCGCTGGGCATTAAGTTGCTGATTCTGGTGCTTGCGGCACTGGGCATCGCCAACATGTGGGTTGCCGTGTTCGGCGACGTAGGCGTGGCGATCATCGCCATCCTGAACGCCATGCGCGCGATGGGTGTCAAGAACCTGTAGCACTCGTGGTCCCTCCGGCCGGGGTCGGGCTTGGTTTTGAAAACGTCCTCGACCAATGAAGCGCCCCCGTTCTGCTCCTTCGGAGCTACGAACGGGGGCACTTCTGGTCTGCGGAATGTTTTCAAAACCAAGCCCGACCCCGGCCTGCGGTGACGTTGCTGGTGGTTCTTGGGCATCGCTTGCTAGCGGGGTTCCTTGTCTGAATTGAACTTTGTTGGTGGGGCTACTGGTCCCGGTCGCTGGTTCGCGCTTTGCGCGAACTCCGCGCTACTGGGGGTCAATTAGGCTTCCGTTGTTGGGCCCGCCACATCTTCCCGGCCCAACATCGATCTTAGCTTCTCAAAGCTTTCCTCGCTCAGGCAGTGCTCCATGTGGCAGCCCTCTTGCGACGCCACCTCGGCCGATACGCCTGCATCCTCCAAAAGCCCCACGAAAAAGCAGTGGCGCTCCCACATTTGGCGCGCGACCTCCAGACCGCGCTCTGTCAGATGAACATCTCGTTTGCCCATTTCGACATAGCCGTTGCTTTCCAGCGTCGCCATGGCCTTGGAAACGCTCGCCTTGGTTACGCCGAGGTGCTCCGCAACGTCGATCGAGCGCACGATGCCCTGACGTTCCGACAGAACGTAGATCGATTCGAGATAGTCTTCTCCGGATTCACGTAGGGCCATGGGCCGCCTTTCGCGATGATTGCTAGTTAGCCTTTGGATACTTTTCACAGCTTACTTTACCGCAAAAGTTGCCCATGTCTTACTACTTTGCCTAAAAGTTAGCCGTGTTTCACAAAACGTGCGGGACGAAAACAAAATGGGGACGCCCCGCAAGGAGTGTCCCCAGGTGCCGGCAGAAAAGGAGCGTCCCAAAGTGCCAAGCCGCAGCTACACGAGTCCAAAGTGCTTCGCAGCGTTGTAGATGCCGTCGTCGTCCACGGCAGTCGTCACATAGGTCGCTGCAGCTTTCACCGTGTCCTGCGCGTTGCCCATGGCCACGCTCGTGCCCACGGCGGAAAACATCGACAGGTCGTTCTCGCCGTCGCCAAAGGCAATCGCCTCGCTCGCGTCGATGCCCAGGCGCTCCAGCGTCGCCGCCACGCCCAGGTCCTTGCCGCCGTTAGCGGGAATAATGTCGCAGAACAGGTCACACCAGCGCGTGGTGAGCGAATGCGACACGGCGTCAGTCACGATATGTTCGTCGGCCGGGTCCACAAAGGCGCAGAACTGGTAGACCGGCGCGTCAAAGGCGTGCTCAAACGGCTCCTCGTGGTAGACGATTCCCGCGTTGCTGCCAGCCGTCACCACGCGCTCGGACAGGCGGTTCACAAACGAGTTCTCGCTCTGCATGCACAGCGAGTCATAGCACCCCTGCGCCACCTGGTCCACGATCACCGCAACGTCGTCCGGATCAATCGGACAGCTGCGGTAAGCTCCCTCGGCATCAAAGCAGTGCTGGCCCGAGAGCGTAATGTACGCATCCCAGCCCAGGTCGAACAGCCAATCGGGCATCTGGTAGGTCGGACGGCCCGTGGCGATCACGCACGCGATCCCCTGCTCGTGAAAGCTGTCGAGCACCTGCTGCGCCGACGCCGGAATCCGGTGGGTCTTAAAGCTCAGTAGCGTGCCGTCGATATCGAAAAACGCGGCTTTGATCATCCTCGTCTACTCCTCGCCCTCGAGCTTTTCGCTCGCCTCGAGCCACGCCATCTCCAACTCGTCCATGGCGGCGTGAGCCTCGTCGATCTTTGCCTGCTGCTCGCCCAGCGCCGTGTAGTTGGTGGGGTCGACCTGGGCCATCGCGGCCTCGGCCTCCTCAACGCGGGCGCGCTGCGTCTCCATCTTGCGCTCGAGCGAGCTCACCTCGCGGCGGAGCTTCTGACGCTCGGCGTTGGACAGGCCGTTGGGCTGACCGCTCGACTTGGGCTTTTCGGCCGCAGCAGCCGCCGTACCGGTGTCGAACGTGCCGGTCTTGGCGCTCGGCGCGCCCACGGGCTCGCCCTCGGCGGTAGCGTTGCACAGGCGAAGGTACTGGTCCACGCCACCGGGCATATGCGTCAGGTGGCCGTCGAGCAGCGCCCACTGCTGGTCGGTCACGCGCTCCATCAAGAAGCGGTCGTGCGTCACCAGGATCAGCGTGCCGGGCCAACCGTCGAGCAGATCCTCGACAATCGCCAGCATGTCGGTATCCAGGTCGTTGCCGGGCTCGTCCAGGATGAGCACGTTGGGCTCGTCCAGGATTGTCAGTAGCAGCGACAGGCGACGGCGCTGGCCGCCCGAAAGATCGCCGATGCGGCTCCAGAGCTGCTGCGTCGTAAAGCCCAGACGCTCGCAGAGCTTCTCGGGCGAAGTCTCCTTGCCGTCGATGACGTAGTACTTCTTATAGTTGCTGAGCACCTCGCGAATCGTGTCGCCCATGAAGGGCTCGAGCTCCTCGAGCTGCTGCGACAGCACGCCAAAGCGCACTGTCTGGCCAATCTTCACGCGGCCGCGCGTGGGCGCAATTTTGCCCTGGATCACGTCGAGCAGCGTCGACTTGCCAGCGCCATTCTCGCCCAAAAGACCATAGCGGTCGCCCGCGCCGATGAGCCAGGTCACGTCGGAGAGCACCTGCTTGGGCGCGTCATCGGTATCCGTATAGCCGGCGTCCACGTCGACCACGTCGATAACCTGCTTGCCCAGGCGGCTCACCGCCAGGCGCTTGAGCTCCAGCTCGTCGCGCACGGGCGGCACGTCGGCGATGAGCTCGCGAGCGGCATCCACGCGAAACTTGGGCTTGGTGGAACGCGCCTGGGCACCGCGGCTCAGCCACGCAAGCTCCTTGCGTGCCATGTTGCGACGGCGTTCCTCGGTAACCGCGGCCATGCGGTCGCGCTCCACGCGCTGCAGGATGTATGCCGAATAGCCGCCCTCGAAGGGATCGACCTGGCCGTCATGGACCTCCCACATGCTGGTGCAGACCTCGTCCAAGAACCAGCGATCGTGCGTGACCACGAGCATGGCGCCCTGACCGCGCTGCCAGCGAGCCTTTAAGTGGCGCGCGAGCCAGTTGATGGTGCGCATGTCCAGGTGGTTGGTGGGCTCGTCAAGCATGAGCACGTCATAGTCGCCGATCAGCAGGCGCGCGAGGTCCACGCGACGGCGCTGGCCGCCCGAAAGCTCGCCCACCGTGCCCTCCCAGGGCACATCGCTAATAAGGCCAGCCAGAATCTGGCGCGTACGCGGACTCGACGCCCACTCATACTCGGGCGTGTCGCCCACGACGGCATGATGCACGGTGTCGGTATCGACCAGGTTGTCCTTTTGGCCGAGCAGACCGATCGTGGTGCCGCGACGGTGCGTCACGCGCCCGTCATCGGGCTCCAGCGTGCCGGCGAGCACGCTCAGCAGCGTCGACTTGCCGTCGCCGTTTTTGCCGACAATACCAATGCGGTCGCCCTCGCCCACGCCGAGCGTCACGCTATCGAAAATATGCTTGGTGGGAAACTCTAGGCTGACGGAATCGCATCCCAAAAGAATCGCCATATGCCCTGCTCCTTCGTAGAAATTCAACGTTGTCCATGATAGCAGCGAGCCCCACCCCAAACCACCACGAAGGCGCCTGTCCCCTTTGTGGTGGTCGTTTCGGTCGCAGAGCAAAAGGCGGGCCATCTCCCGCAAGAGATGACCCGCCTCTCCAATCAGTCCTGCGGCAACCGTGGCCGCTGCAGGCCTCAAGCATGTCCCGGACTAGGAGAACATGCCGGTGAGGTAATCATTCAGCCGCTTATCCTTGGGCCGTTGGAAAATCTCGTCAGTCTCGTCGTACTCGACCATATCGCCCATGTAGAAGAACGCCGTGCGGTTGGACACGCGCGACGCCTGCTCCATGTTGTGCGTCACGATAACGATGGCGCGGTCGGCCACGATCGATGACATGAGGTCCTCGATCGCCAGCGTCGAGATGGGGTCGAGCGCCGAGCAGGGCTCGTCGAACAGAATCACGTCGGGGTTGAGCGCCAGCGTGCGCGCGATGCACAGACGCTGCTGCTGACCGCCCGAAAGCGCATAGGCGCTCTTATCGAGCTTGTCTTTGACCTCGTCCCACAGCGCCGCGCCGCGTAAGCTTTCCTCGACCATGCGGTCGAGCTCGTCACGGTCGGTGATGCCGTGGCGCTTGGGCGCAAACGTGATGTTGTCGCGAATGGACTTGCGGAACGGATTGGGCTGTTGGAATACCATGCCAATGGAGCGACGCAGCTCGTAGGTGTTTTCGGTCTTGGTGTTCACGTTGCGCCCGCGATAGTTGATCTCGCCCTCCACGCGGCAGCCGCGAATCTCGCGATTCATAAGGTTGAGGCTACGCAAGAAGGTCGACTTACCGCAGCCCGAAGGCCCAATGAGCGCCGTGATCTCGCCCTTGTGGAAGTCGAGCGACGTATTGTGCAGTGCATGGTGGTCGCCATAGTACACGTTGACGTCCTTGGTGGAGAGCACGACCTCGTCGCTCACGGCCTTGCCGCTTACGCGCACGCGCCTCTCGCTCTCCCCCACGCTCGACAGGAAGTCCTGGGTCTCGGACGATGCCGCTTCGGTTGCGGGCGTTGCTTTCATCTCGCTCATTCGGCCGTCATCTTCCTTGCCAGTTGCTTGCCCACGATACGGGCGGCTACGTTAAAAAGCAGCACGCAGACCATCAGCAGCGCCGCGGTGCCCCAAACAATCTGCTGGGCCTCGGGGCTGCCCTCGCCATAGATCTTGTAGATGTGCACGGCGAGCGACTCGCCGGGACGGAACACGTTCCAAGCGCAGGTGGGGCTCGACAGGTTAAAGCTCAAGAAGTTCAGGCGAACCGGCGAGCTCATACCCGAGGTAAAAAGCAGTGCTGCGGCCTCGCCAAACACGCGACCGGCCGAAAGCACGATGCCCGTCACGATGGCAGGCATGGCCTCGGGGATCAGGATGTGCAGCGTGGCCTCCCAGCGAGTGAGGCCCATGGCCAGGCACGCATCGCGCTGGGCCTGCGGCACGTCCTCGAGCGCCTGCTGGATCACGCGCACCAGGATGGGGATGTTGAACATGGTGAGCGCGACGGCGCCGGAGATGATGGAGTACTTCCAGCCCAGCTGCACCGAGAACACCAGAAAACCGAACATGCCGACGACGATGGAAGGCAGCGAGGACAACGTCTCGATGGCGGTGGAGGCGATGTCGCGGATGGGTCCGTCCGGCGCGTACTCAACCAAAAAGACCGCTCCGCCCAGGCTGATGGGCACCGAGATGATCAGGGTGATCAGCAGCAGGTAGAACGAGTCGAACAGCTGGTAGAGCACGCCGCCCTGCGTTCCGTTGGCGCGCGACGGCTCCGTGAGAAAGCCCGGCTGGAACAGCGTCGAGATGCCCTCGAACAGGATATAGGCCACCATGGAGATGACGATGAGCATGACGATGGCGACGATCGCCGTCAACACGCCCGTGGCGAAGCGGTCCTGCTTTTGGACACGCCCGAGCCTCGCCTCGTCGATGTGGATACGCGTGCTAGCCACGAGCCTTCGCCCCCTTGCGGCCAATGAGATGGATGATCAGGATGAAGATGAGGCTCATGCCCATCAGCAGCAGACCGAGCGCCCACAGGACGTCGTCCTGGGCCGAGCCCTCGGCATAGACCGCCATAGACGTGGTGAGCGTGGTGGTGATGGTGGACGCCGGCGACAGCAGCGACGTCGGCATGGCCTCGATGCCGCCGATAACCATGCGCACGGCGAGCGTCTCGCCAAAGGCGCGGGTCATACCCAGGATGACCGCAGTCATGAGCGACGGCATGGCAGACTTGAGCACCACGTGCCAGATGGTCTGCCAGCGGGTGTAGCCCAGCGCGAGCGAGCCCTGACGGTAGCTGTCGGGCACGGCACGCAGGCCATCGACCGAAAGCGTGGTCATCGTCGGCAGGATCATGACGGCCAGCACGATGGCGCCGGGCAAGATGCCCAAGCCCGTGCTTACGTGGAAAACGCTCTTCATAAGGCCGACGACCACGTGAAAACCGATCAGACCAAAGACGACCGAAGGAATACCAGTCAAAAGCTCAATGAGCGGCTGAAAGACCTTGGAACCAAACTTAGGCTGGATCTCAACCGCAAAGATGGCAGAGCCGATGGCGATGGGCAGCGCGATAAGCGTGGAGAGCGCCATGACCGCAAACGAGGTGACGATCAGGGGCAGGGCGCCGGTGTAGGGCAGGCCGTTTTTGGCCGTGTTGGCCAGGTCCCACTTGGTGCCGGTGAAAAACTCGACGACCGAGACGCCGTCTTTGACAAAAGCCGAGAGGCCCTTTTGGGCGACCATAAAGATGAGCGCGGCAACGACAAGCGTCACGAGCGCAACGCACGCGCCCGTGACGCCCAGGCCCACGTTCTCAAGGTCGCGCTTTGGCAGCTGTTTTGCCATTGCAAACCTTTCCGGGGCGATTACTTATTTAGCGGAGACCTTGCCGCTGGCGTCCTTGACGACCTTCATGGCAGAGACGGGGATGAAGCCCTGCTCCTCGACGAGCTTGCCCTGGACGTCGTCGGAGAGCATAAACTCCAGGAAGGCCTTGGTGGCCTCGTCGGCGTCCTTGGAGCAGTACATGTGCTCGGTCGCCCAGATCTTGAAGGAGTCGTCGGTGACGTTCTTGCTCTTGGGCTCGACGCCCTCGACCTTGATGGCGTTGAACTTGGAGTCATCGAAGTGCGAGAAGTCGAGGTAGGAGATGGCGTTGTCGGTACTGCCCATCTGAGTCTGGACATCGCCGGACTTGTCGAGCTCGGCGTCGCCCTTAAAGTCGACGGCCTCGTCGCCAAAAACGGCGGCCTCGAAGGTGGCACGGGTGCCGGAGCCAGCCTTGCGGTTGAGAACGACGATCTTGGCGTCGTCGCCGCCGACCTCCTTCCAGTTGGTAATCTGACCGGAGAAGATACCCTTGAGCTGCTCGAGGGACAGGTCGTCGACCTTGACGTTCTTGGAGACGACGGGGCCCATGCCCACGACGGCGACCTCGTGGTCGACGAGGTTCTTGACTTGATCGGCCTCAAGCTTGGTCTCGGCGAAGACGTCGGAGTTGCCGATGGTGACGGTGCCGGCGGCAACAGCGGTCAGGCCCTTGCCCGAACCGTTACCCGAGCCGGAAACGGAGACGTCCGGGTTGGCATCCATGAACTTCTCGGCAGCGGCCTCGACGAGAGCCTGGAACGAGGAGGCGCCGTCGTAGGTCACCTCGCCGGAGACGGACTCGGCAGCAGCGGCGCTACCCTTGTCGGCGGCGTCGGATGCGCCGGAGCCGCCGCAACCAACGAGACCGAGACCGACGATGCTGGCAAGACCACCAGCGAGGCCGAGGAACTGACGACGAGAATAAGCCTGATCGAGCATGATCTTCCTTTCATACATGCGACTCGCGGGCACCCCGCCCGCTTTGCTGTTTGGAAAGATACGGCCCCGATCGGGCGACGACCGCCTTATCTGCGGTTTCTTACGGGCTATTGATAGACCCTTACCGCAAGCTCTGCCCAGCCTTTACAAACGGATAACAATCCAGCGCCGAACATGGCGCACCTTTTACACCAATAAAAACAAAGTTGCGGTGAAATAGTTCCTGCTTGGCCATCAAATGGCCCATTCTAGGAACTATTCCACCGCAACTTAGATTGGGAAACCGCGTAACCTTAAAGCTCTAATTCATTCAAACGGAGGATCGCAACAATGTAGATCTTGAGCGCCTGCTTGAGCTGGTCCTCGTTGGCGCACTCGTTGGGGCCGTGCATCTGGCCGCCCCACGCGGGCAGCTCCAGGCCGGTCTCTTCGGGGCCAAACGAGACGGCGCGGGCAAAGTTGCGCGCGTACGTGCCGCCGCCCATGGCAAAGGGCTCAGCATGCTTGCCCGTAAACTCGTTATAGGTATCAATAAGCGCCTTCACGGCCGGATCATCGGCAGAGACCGAGAACGGCACCTTTGCATGACCCACGCGACACGTCACGTCAAAGCGCCCCACAAGCGGCTCGAGCTGCTCGCGGATGGTATCGGCGCTCGTGCTGTCGGGGAAGCGCACGTCGATGACCTGCTCAATATGGCCATCCGCCACGCGGATGACGCCAGCGTTGCAGGTAAGCGGGCCAAACGCCGAGCTCGTCGCATCGATACCCAGGCCGCGGCCATAGGCGTCTGCATGTACAAAGGCCAGGAACTTGACGAACTCGTGCTCGGCAGGCGTCAGCAGGCGCTCGTCACGGGCACCAAACGCGTCCTCGGCCTCGCGCAGGTACGTCACGATCAGGCCGACGGCGTTGATGGTGCCCTCAGGCATCGAAGCGTGGCCGCCAATACCGTGGGCGAAAATCTGCGCATGCCCGTTATCAAGCGCCGTGATCTCCAGGCGGTCGACGTTCTCAACGGGCGCCGGCAGCTCATCGGCGGCAATCGCAAGCTCGCAGATGGACTGCGACGGAATGGCATTGCTCGCCTCGGAGCCGCTCCACGACACGATGCGCCCGCCGTCGATCTTGGGGCTCACGAACGTCGCCCCAAACTGGCCCTTCTCGGCATTGCAGACCGGGAACTCGGCATCAGGCGTAAACAGAAAGTCAGGGTTGGGGTAGTTCTCCAGATAATGGTGAACGTCGGACATGCCCACTTCCTCATCGCAGCCCAGCAGCGCGCGGAAGGTGTAGCGCGGCACAATGCCGTGCTTGAGCAGGTACGCGCCGGCATAAAGCGACAGCACTGCCGGGCCCTTGTCGTCGATCACGCCGCGACCGAGCAACCAGCCCTCGCGACACTCCATCGCGAACGGGTCGGTGTTCCAGCCAGGGCCGGCGGGAACCACGTCCACGTGGCAGATAGTCGCGAGCTGCTTGTCGCCGCGGCCCGGGATATCGGCGATTCCCGCATAGCCCTCGTCGTCGCTCGTCTGATAGCCGAGCTTCTGCGCGATGCCGAGCGCGCAATCGAGCGCGTCACGGACCGGGCGGCCAAACGGCGCGCCGGGCTCCGCATCGGCAGAAACTGCCACGGAAGGATAACTCACCAGCTGCTCGATATCAGCGACGACATCCTCCCAGACCTCGTCGACATACTCAGCGACGCTCTGCTCCACCTGATTCATGGACGACCTCCTTACCAATGAGCGACGGGTGGGTACGCCCGCCCCTCACATTATGTCTATTAGATAGCGAAAAGTTTAGCAAGCTCGGCCACCGAGTGCACCACCGCATCGGCGCCCGCGGCCTCGTGCTCCCCCGGCGCTGCCGCGCCCGAATAGATGCCGATGCACGGCACGCCCATCGCGTGCGCGCCCTCCACATCGTTAAAGCGATCGCCGATCATCACGGCATCGTCGGCCGTCGCGCCGAGGGCCGCCAGGGCATCGCGAACCGAATCGGCCTTGGTCTCGCGTCCCTGCGGCGGATTCATGCCAACCACCGCCTCAAACTGCGAAAGCCCCAGCTCGCCCACCATGTCAATGCACTTTGCCTCCATGCGTGACGTCGCCACGGCCAAGCGATGCCCCTGCGCGACAAGGCCATCGAGCAGCTCGGGGATTCCATCGAACACGGGATACTCTTCCGGTCCCAGCTCATCAAAAAAGGCACGGTACTCGTCGGCCACCACAAGCGACTCCTCGCGCGTAAAGCCGTAAAAGTCGTGGAAGCTCTTCCACAGCGGAGGCCCGATCATGCGACGCAGGTCACCCATCTGCGCCTCCGAAAACCCGCGCGCGGCCAACGTCTTGCGCGTCGAGGTCATCACCGCTCGACCCGTATCTGCCACCGTGCCATCGAAATCAAACAGCACGACCGGCCGCTTGCATATCTCCAGCGCCTCCATCGGCATCCCTCTTCCCCAGTTGACGATTTCCACACCGACACTTCAAACTGTTGACTATTCAACAATTGAACCTATAAATGTGGAACGACTCCACTATACTTGTCGCACTTTGCTCTCAGAAGGCGGCGCTGCCGCGCCCCAACGAAAGGTGCAATTATGTCTTTTGCCATCATAACCGACTCCACGTCGGACATCTCCCCCGCCCGCGCCCAAGAGCTCGGCATTTACGTCATTCCGCTGCATGTGATTATCGAAGGCGAGGACCTGCTCGACCAGGTACAGATCACCGCCCAGGAGTACGTCGCCCGCATGGCCGGCTCCGAGCAGCTGCCGCATACCTCGCAGCCGAGTGCCGGCGAGTTCAAGGCGCTGTTTGACCGCGTGCGCGCCGATGGCCACGACAGCGCAATCTTTATCTCGCTGTGCAGCGAGTGGTCCGCCTGCTATTCCAATGCATGCCTGGTCGCCGAGACCCACGAGCTCGACGTGCGCTGCATCGATTCGCGCACCGGCTCGGGTGCCGAGGGCCTGCTGGTGGAGTACGCGCTCGCCATGCGCGAGGACGGCCGCAGCCTGGACGAGACCGAGGCACAGATCCGCGCGACCCTGCCCGACGCGCACCTGCTGCTGATTCCCCGCACGCTCGAGAACCTCGTTAAGAACGGCCGCGCGCCCAAGCTCGCCGGCCAGCTCACGCAGATGCTCAATATTCGCCTGGCCGTTTCGCCGGAGTGGAAATCGGGCGAGATCAAGGCCATCAAAAAGGGCCGCGGCGCCAAGCGCATCGTCGCCAACACCATGGCCGATTGCCTCGCATTTTTGACCGAGCATCCGGGCTCCAGCGTACGCGTGCTCACGACCGGCGCTGCCGAGGAGCAGGAGCTCGTCAACCAAGCGCTCGCAGGCCAGGACTACGTAGACGCCGGCACCGGCCCCATCGGCTGCACCATCGCCACCCACGTAGGCGTCGACGCCATCGCCATCAGCTACTGCCCCCGCTACCAGCCAACTCGCTAGGGACACCCACATCAGTTGCGGTGAAATAGGGACTGTTTTTGGCTTATCAGCCGCAAATCAATCCCTATTCCACCGCAACTTAGAAGCAGTTCATTTGGGACGGGGCTAAAAAGACTGGTATCAAACGTTTCAGACCAGTCTTTTAGCCCCACGTCCCATTTTACCTACCCTACATCAGCCCGCTCAGGGCGATGTCGACGGCTTCGTTGAGGTCGTCGGTGATGTGGACAAGGTCTGGATCGAGTGGGCTGATCATGCCGGCATCCATCACCGGGCCGTTGAGCCAGTCGAACAGGCCCCTCGCGGTACCCACTGGACAAAAAATGGCAAGTATGAGTACCGCCACCAAATTAGTAGCAGCAAAATCTCGCCGGAATTGATCATTTCGATCAATTCCACGTCTTGCCAAGGCTCAAAATTCCGTGTTTAGTGGGTTAGATATATAGAATAATGTGGAATTGGTATTCTATTCTTACCAAATGTTATGAGACTACATTAACAACAGTACTCATATTTGACGTTATTTGACCACGGAGTCATTCGAGGACCCCTCCCCACGCCGCCAACACGCCCCATAGCCGCCAAAACACCTTTAACAACAGCCGCCGCACGTTTTGGCACCGGCTAATTGCCACTCACGGATCGGTACCCCACTATTACCGAACCAAAATCGAAGTCGCATATCTCATAAAGCTGAAATGACGTACCCTCATCCCAATGAACGCTGACAAGAATGGCATTCAAATGAGCAACGCCGTGCATCAATACGCCCTTTTCGGGAACGCCTTATTCAAACTCAATAAAACGGTTGTCCACGCTTCAGATCCGCGTAAGCAGATCGTAATCTGTAGCAACGGTCCAGACATCCGTTACGCAACACTCGAAGAATGGGACAAAGCCGGCAAATCTTTCGGCGAACGTGCACAGACCGAGGGCATCGTTACCAGCGCGAGCCCAGCGCGCGACAAACTCGAGCTCTTTCGCAATCTTTTTACCGGCCGCAAAGATGTGCACGCTCACGGGTATCGCAGAAAAGACGGGGGCATCGGCTATACACCCGCCTGCGCAAATGAGTGGAAGCCAGGCATTTGCCCCAAAGCAAACCATCACAGAATTAAATGCGCTGAATGTCGCAGCCGCACATTCCTTGAGCTGAACGATGCCGCCATTATCGCCCATTTCAAAGGCAGCGACGACAGGCTCCGGGACGTCATAGGTCAATATGTTCTCGACAAAGACTGCAACACAAATGTCCTTGTCATTGATTTTGACAAAGCCGATTGGAAAGAAGCGACAAACGCTATCAGGCTTGTCGTAAAAAACCATGGAATTAACGCTGCGGTCGAGCGATCAAGGTCAGGCAACGGCGCGCATATCTGGTTTTTCTTCCTAGAACCTATAAACGCAAAGACAGCACGAGATTTCGGTAGCTGCCTTATCGCCGAAGCAGCGGCACTCAACAAGACAATCACCTTCGAAGCCTTTGACCGAATGATACCCGCGCAGTCCACCATTCCTGAAGGCGGCTTTGGAAATCTCATTGCGCTGCCCTTTCAGGGAAAAGCGCAGCGGGAAGGAAACAGCGTATTTGTTGACGAACGATTCGAGCCCTTTCCCGACCAATGGCTTTACCTTTCGCAAATCCAACTAATCTCGCGTGCGACGGTGGATCGTCTGATCGAGGACACCAAAAACAAGCCGCTTGGAATAGCAACAGCTGCAGCGACAAACAAAACCAGGCGCAATGTCCAAAAGCCACGAAAGCGGCTCCCGCTCACGCCACGAGACTTCCCCTCGAACCTGCTCGTCACACAAGCCGATATGCTCTACATCCCCGAAAAGTCTCTGAGCCCGGCAGCTCAAATGGAAATCCGCAGGCTTGCGACATTTGCCAACCCGGAGTTCTTCCGTGCGCAATCTATGCATCAATCAGTATTCGGCAAACCGCGACTCATAGACCTCAGCGAACTTAGAGATGGCCGCGTCGCGATTCCCAGAGGCTGCAAAGCCCAACTTGAGCAGCTGATTCAAGAAGCCCACGTTACTGCCCATTATTCAGACGAACGTAGCACAGGCAATCCAATTGAGATGGCATTCAAAGGGACCCTTCATCCCGAACAGCAAATTGCCGCCGACCAGATGCTTGAATACGAAGACGGAATCATGTCTGCGCCAACGGGCTTCGGTAAAACCGTCATCGGAGCTTATCTTATTGCCGCCGTTGGTCTTCCGGCGCTCGTCATCGTTCCAAAGACCGCGCTCATAGCCCAATGGAAATCGCAGCTCGAACGATTTCTCGACATTACGGACACCAGAGAGCCGGTCCGAACGCCAAAAGGACGAATCAGCAAAAAGCAACCTCCCCTTATTGGACAAATCGGAGGGGGCAAAACCGCCGTCAGCGGCCTTATCGACGTCGCTTCCTTTCAGTCGCTATCTGGCAAAGACTCCCAAACCGGGGAGCCGATAGTTAAGAACCTTGTTCGTAATTACGGCCTCATTATCTGCGACGAATGCCACCATGCTGCCGCGCCACAGCTCGAGCTCGTCCTCAAGTCCGCTCCAGCCAAATATATATATGGCCTCTCCGCGACACCCGAGCGCTCCGACGGACTCACGCGGGCGCTCTCGATGCTCTGCGGCCCGCTTCGCTATGTCATCGATCCAAAAACGCAGGCAATTCAGCAGGGCATCCAGCGCATCGTTCGACCGAGATTTACCGGCATTCGGCTATCCGCCTACGAGCCGGATGCAAGCTTCAATCAGATTCTCGATATGCTGTGTGCACATGCGGCAAGAAACGAATTGATTGTCGATGACGCCCTCGAAGCAGCGTCAAACGGTCGACATCCGCTCATACTATCCAAAAGGAAAAAGCATGCTGAGGAACTGTTCAGGTTGCTTAATGATCGCAGACACGAGCCCATACTCTTAACCGGAGAAATCGGCGCCAAAGAAAGAAAAGCGATACTGAACAGTCTTCCCGGCTTTGAGCATGAACATCGAATCATCGTCGCCACCGAAAGCCTTCTGAGCGAGGGCTTCGATCTGTCCTACCTTGACACCCTTTTCATTGCCACGCCGATATCTTGGGACGGCAGCGTAACGCAGCAGGTGGGCAGACTGCATAGAAGCCACGAGGGCAAGCAACAGGTTGAGATATTCGACTACATTGACCTGTCGATACCCATGCTCGCCCGCATGTACCAGAAAAGACTCAAGACGTACGCCAAGTTGGGGTACGAAATTTATTCAGCAGAGGACAGCGAGCAACCCGATTACAACATTCTCATAGAGCCGGCAAACGCTATTGAGGCATTAATTAAAGACATCACCGGTGCCACAAAGAGTGCCTTCATAGCCGCATCCTACGCATCCGCCGCATGCCTCACGAAACTCACCACCACACTCGCAGGCGCAGCCGCCCGTGGGATTACCCTTGAGGTTTATGTTGCCTCACCTCCGCGCGATGACGCGAAAGCGATTTTTGCCGAGATGAACGTCGACTATTCCGTCAAGGCCAAAGGGCGGCTGTGCGCGGCCGTGATTGACGAGGAAACTGTCTGGTACGGGACTATCCCGCTGCTGGCATTCCCCAAGAAAGAAGACCGCAGCATCCGTTTCAAAAGCAACGAAGTCGCCGCTGAGTTTTTGAGCGAAATCCAGCAATGAGGAGAACCGGGGGCCGCAGCAGCGAACGGGGCGCGCCTATCAGTTGCGGTGAAATGGGGACTGTTTTTGGCTTATTAGCCGCCAATCAATCCCCATTCCACCGCAACTTAGAAATCAGCGATCAGCCCAGCGGACCCTGAAACAACTCCTGATGAGCGCCCATTCTTACCAGCCTAACCACTGGGTTAGTCTTATGGGGAAGATAAAGAACGACCACATCGACCAAGCCATCG
>CABRFA010000011.1 GCA_902470065.1 uncultured Collinsella sp. | reverse complement strand
CCGCCACGCACCCGGTGCGTGCATCATGCGAATCACGATCATCGTGGCGTTGGAGCAAATGGTCAGCGCCACCGCGATGCCGCAGCCCAGAGCCTCCATATGAAGCACGGCAACGAAGATGACATCTAGTACCGCATTAACAAGGCAGCCGGAAGCGATGATCACAGCAGGCCCGCGCGTGTCGCCCACGGCGCGCAGCAGTGCCGTTCCCATATTGAGCAGCAGCGCCGTAACCATGGCGGCAAAATAGCAACGAGCATAGGCCACGCCCTCGGCCAATAGCTCATGCGGCGTGTTCATAAGCACCAGCATGGGCTCAACGAACACTATGCCAAGAATCGAGAAAACGATACCGCCCACCAGCGCGAGCGTCATGGCCGTATGGACCGAACGGCTCAGTCGCTCATCATCGTGCTGGCCAAAATACTGACCGGTAATGACCGCGCAGCCGGCGCCGACGCCAACGCAAAAGCCAATGCAGAGCTCGGTGAGCACCATCGTGGCCTGAATGCCGCCCAGTGCGAGCTTGCCGCCAAACTGACCGACGATATAGGTACCGATAAGCGTGTAGGCCTGCTGAAAAAACGAACTAAAAAAGATGGGAACGCACAGCGAAAGCAGCTGCTGCCAAATAACGCCCTGCGTTACATCGATAGCCGTAGATTTCTTAGCCACACGCCCTCCCCAAAAGCGCACGTCAACCGACAAAACAGCAAATTAAGACAAAGCCAATACCAGCTTAGCACCGACCGGCGTCGACCGAAACACCCCGAATCAGAGCCCGGTGCGAACTATCTACCTAGTGATACAGCCCCGGCTGGTAGTGATACTCGTTGCTCACGTGCGGGCACAGCTGCCAAAAGGCGACGGCACTCGCCGCAGCCACGTTAAGCGAATCAACCCCGTGCGCCATCGGAATGCGCACGGCCCGGTCACAGCCCGCGATAGTCTTGGCGCCCAGGCCGGCGCCCTCGGTGCCCATAAAGATCGCCAGGCGATCAATCTCCTGCAGCACGGGATCGTCCAGCGAAACGGAATCATCCGTCAACGCCATGGCGACACAGGAAAACCCGGCATTGTGCAGCGCAGCCAGGCCATCGTGCGGCCATACGCGCGCTTCGCTGCCAATACGCGTCCACGGCACCTGAAACACCGTGCCCATGCTCACACGGGCAGAACGACGATATAGCGGATCACAACACGTAGGGCTCACCAGAATACCGTCAACATTCAACGCCGCCGCCGAGCGGAAAATCGCGCCCACATTGGTATGGTCGACAATGCCCTCAAGCACGCACACGCGCACCGGACGCTCCCCCGCAGCTTTTACGACGCCGCCCAAAAACTCATCAACCGGAATCTGTCGCGGGCGACGAAACGCCGCGAGCGCACCGCGCGTCACGTTAAAGCCCGTCAACTGCTCCATGAGTTCCATGGAGGCCACGAACACAGGAACCGGACCTGCGCCCTCGCGCACAACCAGGCGCTCAAACAGCGGCATCATCTGGTCGAGCCAGCGTTCACCCAAAAGAAAGCTCACCGGCTCGTATCCGGCGCGAACCGCACGCTCGATGACCTTGGCACTCTCGGCGATAAAAATGCCCTTCTGCGGCTCCAGCACGCAGCGAAGCTCACGCTCGGTCAGTCGCACGTAGGCATCGAGCCGCTCGTCCTCGAGCGAATCGATTCGCAGAACCTCAACGGCATCAGTCATAGCAGCCAGCCCGCACCCTTCTTTGCAGCACATCTATACCAAACGAGGCGACGCTAAGCGCCGCCCCATGCATTCAATCAACCCGATGATACCGTTCGCGCCAGGCGATTTACGCCCCAACGCGACGATACGTCATGAACTCATAATCGACACCTTCGTCGCCCTCGCCCGAGGCAATCGTGGCAACACCGCCACGCCGCACAATCTCCCACGCGGGATCGGCGTCCAAGTCGGGAAAGTACGTGTCCACGGCATGGGTGCAATGGTTGTGCGTGACCTCGGCCTCCACGCAGTACGGCAAAAACTGCCGATAGACATCGCCGCCACCAATCACCCAGGCAACGGGGTCATCGGCAACCGCGGCGAGCACCTCGTCGATACTATGCACCACGTCAACGCCCTCGGGGGCAAAGCTCTCGTCGCGCGTAAGCACGATATTGCGGCGGTTCTTGAGAGGACGCCCGCCGGGAAAACTCAGCAGCGTCTTGCGCCCCATGATAACCGGGCAGCCCTTGGTGCAGGCCACAAAATGGCGCATATCGGCGCGATTGGACACCACCATGTCGCCCTCGCACCCAATGCCCCAATCGTCACACACGGCGACGATAGCAGATAGCTTACACGTCATGAGCACCACCTACACCGCAATGGGAATGTTCTTGACCTGCGGGCCGTGCTCATAGCCCTCCACGATCAGGTCATCGGTCGTAAATGCATAGAAATCGCGCACGTCGGGGTTGAGCGTTACCTTGGGCGCCGCAAACTGCGGACGCTCGATAAGCTCGCGGACGATATCGACATGACGGTCGTAAATGTGGGCATCGGCAATCACATGCAGCAGCTCACCCGGAATCATATCGACCGACTGTGCGACCATCATCAGCAAGATGGCGTACTGGCACACGTTCCAGTTGTTCGCGGCCAAAATGTCCTGGCTGCGCTGGTTGAGAATCATGTTAAGCGTGGGCTTATCGTCCTGCGGGCGCTGCGTGACGTTATAAGTCACGCTGTAGGCGCACGGATACAGGTGCATCTCGGAAAGGTCGCTAAACACGTACGTGTTCGTCATGATGCGGCGGCTGTACGGCGTGTTCTTAAGGTCGTACAGCACGCGGTCCATCTGGTCGAAATCGCCCTCGGCATAATGGCTCTTCTGGCCAATCTGATACCCATAGGCCTTGCCGATAGAGCCGGTCTCGTCGGCCCACTCGTCCCAAATATGGCTGTTGAGGTCATGGACGTTATTAGACTTCTTTTGATAGATCCACAGGATCTCGTCCATCGCAGACTTAAGAGCCGTGCGGCGCAGCGTAAGCGCGGGGAACTCCTCACGCAGGTCGTAGCGCGCCGTGACGCCAAAGTTTTTAATGGTATAGGCAGGGGTGCCGTCCTCCCACACCGGACGGACCTTTTGCCCCTCGGTGGTGGTGCCATGGTCCAAGATATCGCGGCACATGGTTACAAACTGCTGATCAGCCTTGCTCATTGACCCTCCTGTCAGTCGCCTATAAGCGATTTTTATTGTAGCCCAGGCGCGCAAGTGTCGGATTGGACACTTGGGCCGGCACACGCAATGCACGGCAGCACGGCTCCGCATTCGTAAACGCAGCACTATCGCCTTTTTCTGACATATGCCAGAAATTCCTTGCGCAAATCTGCGCGTTCGCTATTCTATTGTTGACATATGTCAGATAAGGAGTGCGCATGGCAGGAAGACGCGAGAAACTGCGCCGCGTCGGGATCATCCCCGAATACCGCGGCTTTACCCCTGACGGCCTAGCCAGCGGCGACGCCATCGACATGACAATCGACGAACTCGAGGTGCTGCGCCTGTGCGACCTGGAAGGACTCAATCAGGAGGAAGTCGCCCAGCACATGGGCATTGCCCGCGCCACGGTGGCGGCAATCTGCAGCCGCGCGCATCGCAAGGTGGCAAACGCATTGGTCAATGGACGGGCGATTATCATCGAGGGCGGCAATATCGCATACTCCCCCATCACCACGACAACGGCCGCATGGCCAGCAAAGGAGGTCGACACCATGAGGGTGGCAACCACGTACGACAACGGCAACATCTTTATGCACTTTGGCCGCAGCGAGCAGTTCAAGATCTATGACATCCAGGACGGCAAGGTGCTCAACGAGCAGGTCGTGGGCACCGGCGGCACCGGTCACGGCGCGCTGGCGGGTCTGCTCGCCAATGGCGACGTGGACACACTCATCTGCGGCGGCATCGGCGGTGGCGCTATCAACGCGCTTGCCCAAGCCGGTATCACCGTCTATGCGGGAGCCCAGGGCAGCTGCGATGCGTGCGTCGAGGCCCTTATCGCCGGCACGCTCGCACAGAACGGCGAGGCCACCTGCGGCTGCCACGGTCACGACCACGAGCATTCCCATGAGCATGGCGAGTCCTGTGGCTGCAACGGCCATCACGAGCACGAGGGCCACGAGGGCTGCGGCCGCCACTAACGGCACGGCACCGCGAACTCGGGGCGCGACACTGAACGCAACCCAACAATCAAAGCCAACAACAAAGGCCACCCGGTAGCTTCCGAGCGGCCTTTGCCATATCAAGCTGAAATTACAGCACTATTTCTTATTACGCATCTGCGCTTCCATCTGGCGCAGCAGCTCCATATCGGACTTGGGACCGCCCGTACCCAGGCCACCCATGCCGCCCAGGCCCATGGCATCCAGACCGGGGATATTGGGCATGCGCATCTTTTTGCCCTTCTTGCCCTTTTTGCCCTTCTTGCCGCCGGCCTGCGCCTGATTGGCCATCGTGCGCATGCGGCCCATCATCTTGTTCATCTCGCCCCACTGCTTCATAAGGCTATTGACCTCGGTGGGGGTCACGCCGGCGCCCTTGGCGATACGCGCGCGGCGCTGGCCGTTGATGATGGAGGGACGCAGGCGCTCCTCCTTGGTCATCGACATGATGATGGCCTCGTTCTTGTCAAAGATGCCCTCGTCCAGGTTGCCGCCCATCTGGTTGAGCGCGCGCTGACCACCGGGGAGCATGCCCAGGATGCCCTTCATGCCGCCCATCTTCTTGACGGCCTTCATCTGGTCGAGCATGTCGTTCATGGTAAAGCCTTCGCGCAGCATGCGCTCGGCAGCCTCGAGCTGCTCGGCGTCGGCTGCCTCCTGGGCCTTCTCGATGATGCCGACGACGTCGCCCATGCCCAAGATGCGCTTGGCCATACGGTCGGGATAGAACGGCTCCAGCGAATCGGGTTTCTCGCCCATGCTCACGAACTTGATGGGCTTACCGGTCACCTGGCGCACGGAAAGCGCGCCGCCGCCACGAGCATCGCCGTCGAGCTTGGAGATGATCACGCCGTCAAAGTCGGTGCGCTCGGCGAAGGTCGAGACGACGTTGACAATATCCTGGCCGGTCATGGCATCGACGACCATCAGCACCTGATCGGGCTTGACGGCCTTCTTGATGTCCACGGCCTCCTGCATCATCTGCTCGTCGATCTGAAGGCGACCGGCGGTATCGACGATGACCACGTCACGCAGGTGGTCGACGGCCTCCTGGATGGCGCCCTTGGCGATGTCGACCGGATGCTCGCCGTCACCGCGGAAGACCGGCACGCCGATCTCGCCACCGAGCGTGGCCAGCTGGTCGGCAGCGGCGGGGCGGTAGACGTCGCACGCGGCGAGCAGCGGCGAGCGGCCCTGCTTCTTGAGCAGGTAAGCAAGCTTTACGGCCGCCGTGGTCTTACCGGAGCCCTGCAGGCCCACGAGCATGATGACATTGGGAATGCGGTTGCTAAAGACGAGCTTGCTCTCGGTGGAACCGAGCATCTCGGTGAGCTCGTCGAGCACGATCTTGACGACGTTTTGCGCCGGCGACAGCGACTCCATGACCTCGGCGGTCATGCAGCGCTCCTTGGTCTTGGCGACAAACTCCTTGACGACCTTAAAGTTGACGTCGGCCTCGAGCAACGCCATGCGAATGTCGCGCATGGCAGAGGTAATATCGGCCTCGGTCAGCTTACCCTTGCCGCGCAGGCGGTCAAATGTGTCGTTGAGGCGATCGCTCAGAGAATCAAACACTAGTCACTCCTTAATTGGACTCGCCCACCAGGGCGCGGCAGAAATCTTTGGCATTGAACTCCTGCAGGTCATCGACCTGCTCGCCAACGCCGATGCGCAGGATCGGGAGCTTGAGCTTCTCGGCCACGGCCATGGCAATACCGCCCTTAGCCGTGCCGTCGAGCTTTGTCATGATAATACCGTCCAGGCCAAGCGCCTCGTTAAACTCGAGCGCCTGGTTGAGGCCGTTTTGGCCCGTTGCGGCATCGATCACGAGCACGACATAGACGGGCATGGGGCCGGCGGCCATATTGGCGGCGCGCTTACGGGTCACATTGACCACCTTGGCAAGCTCGCGCATGAGCTCGGGGCTCGTGTGCAGACGACCGGCGGTATCGATGAGCACCAGGTCGCTGCCGCGCTTGTCGGCCTCGTCGAGCACGTCGTAGCAAACACTTGCCGGGTCGGAGCCGCGGTCGCGCTTGATGACGGGGACGCCAGCGCGCTGGCCCCACACATCGAGCTGCTCGATAGCGGCAGCACGGAAGGTATCGGCCGAACCGATCACGACGTTCTTGCCGCGGGCGGCCATGGCGCTCGCGATCTTACCGACCGTCGTGGTCTTGCCGGCACCGTTAATGCCCACAAACAGCACGCAGCTCGGCGTATCGGAGAACGGATCGCGCTCGATGGGCACAAAGTGCTGCTCAAGCTGCTCGGCCAGGGCACGGCGAAGCTGTGGAGCGGTCTTGAGGTTCTTCTTGGCCGCGGCATCGCGCAGGTCATCAGAGACCTGAATGGCGATCTCGGCACCCATGTCACCCATGACGAGGGTGTCCTCCAGGTCCTCCCAAAAATCCTCGTCGACCTCGCCGCCAAAGTAGAAGACCTCGTTGAGGGCCTCGCGGCTTCGCTCAAGTCCGCGCGAGAGAGCATCGAAGAATCCCATTATGCATTCACGACCTTTCCGGTTTCGCGATCGAGTTTTTGCGAGACGACGCGACTGACGCCGTCGGCTTGCATCGAGACGCCATAGAGGACGTCAGCGTCCTCCATAGTACGGCGCTGATGCGAGATAACCAAGAGCTGCGTATCGGAACGCAACACATCGAGCGCGCCGATAAGCTTGGACAGGTTGGCGTCATCGAGTGCCGCCTCGACCTCGTCCAGCACATAGAACGGCACCGTGCGCGTGCGATACACGGCAAAGAGCAGGGCGAGCGCCGTCAGACTCTTCTCGCCGCCCGACATGAGCATCATCTTGGTGATGCGCTTGCCGCGCGGCTGCGCCACGACCTCGATACCCGTCTCGGCAGGATGCTCGGGATCGGTCATCTCCAGATGAGCCTGGCCGCCCGGGAAGAGCATAGCGAAGATCTCGCGGAAGTTCGCGTCGACCTTCTCAAACGTCACCAGGAAGGCCTTCCGCATCTTGCGGTCGATGGCCACCGTGATCTTGGTGAGCGCCTTGCGCGCGCTCTCCAAATCGGCCAGCTGCTCCTCGATGTAATCGGCGCGGCGCTTGAGCTGCTCGTACTCCTCCATGGCAACCTGGTTCACAGGGCCAAGGTTGTTGATCTGTCGCACGAGCTGGTTGAGTTCGCGCTCGGCGGCATCGCGGTCCGTGGGCGCCGGAAGCATGAGCGCTTCCTCGAGTACCGTGGTGCCATCGGCGGTAATGGCCTTAATGGCGGCCTCTACCTGCACCTCGAGCTTGCCACGCGCGACCTTGAACTCGTTTTGCGTGGCGGAGGCGGTATCGACCCGCTCCTTAGCGTGGGCAACCTCCGCCTTGGCATCCTCGATGGTCTTCTTAAGCGAAGCGGAGTCCGCCTCCTCCAGAGAGGCCTGGTCACGCAGGCGCGCTGCCCAATCCGACGCGCGTTCCAACAGGGCCGAATAGCGTTCGTGCATGGGGTCGACGCGCAGGCGCAGCAGCTCGAGCGAGCGCGAAGCCTGGCGTGTTCCGCGGATACGACGGTCGATGCCCTCAAGACGATGCTCCAGGTCGGGCACGCGGCCCTTCAGCGAACGCAGGCGTTCGCTCGTCTGGGCTAGGCGAACCTTGGCGTCGGCGAGCTTGCCGGCAGCCTCGGAATCGTCACGGCGAACGCGGTCGAGTTCGTCGTTGGCCTCGGCAATCTGCAACCCCAGATTGCTTGCCTGCGCGCGAGCCTCGTCACGCGAACGGGTGAGCTCGTCAACCCGCGGGCGCGCAGCGCGAACGGCTTCGGAGGCCTGCTCGCGGCGCTTGGAGATGCGCACACGCTCGACCTCGGCATTGTTGGCGCTTTGCTCCAAGCGGCCGATCTCGGAGAGCAACGAGCGGCGCTCGCCCTCAAGACGGGCGATCTCGCCGGCGGCATCGCCCTCAGCGGCACGCGCTTCCTCAACGGCCGCATTGGCCTCGACGACCTGATCCGACACATGCTCAAACACGGCAGCCAGATCGGGCTCCAAGCCCTCCAGCTCGCGAATGCGACGCTTGCGCTCCAGAGCACCCGACGCCTCGCCGGCATCGAGGCCCACACGCACAAGGCCGCCACAGCTTACGCGGGCGCCATCGGGGGTCACATAGGTCACACCGTCAACGACAGGCGCAGCCAGCGCGGCGGCCAAGTCATCGACCACGTAATAGCCGCCGAGTAGCGCCTCGACGACGGGTCCGTAGCCTGCGCGCACGGACAGACGATCAACCAGACGGGTACCGGCAGCGCCCTCGGCAGCAGCAGAGCCGCTCAAGCCGCGCGCCACCAGCAGTGCCTCGCCCGAGGCCTTCTTCTGGTCCAGAGCGGCATGACCGGCACGCTCAAGCGCGGACGTATCGTCGAACAGCAGCGCATCGATATCGCCGGCAAGTAGTTGCTCCACCAGGCCCTCAAGCTCGCGCGGGGCCTCGAGCACGTCGCCCAGACGACCCGAGACATCGTCGCCCAGCGCACCCACCAGACGGCTCACGAGCGGCGAGCTGTCGGCCATGCGGGCATCGAGTTTCTTTTGGCTGGAAAGCTCCGAGCGCACCTCGGACAACTTGTTGCGCGCCTCGCTCTCGCGGGCACGCAGGTCCTTCAGGGCCGCGCGTGCCGTCTCGGTGGCCTCACGCGCATCGACCTGAGCCTGGCGCGCTTCCTCAAGAGCGCCCTCAAGCTCCTCGGCGCGGTCGCGACGGCTCTCGAGCGAGGCCGTGACCTCCTCGAGCTGCTCGTCAATCTGCTCCAGGCGCGAGGCATACATGTTGTCCTCGACCTCGGCATTGCTCAAGGAATCCTTCACCTTGGCGAGCTCGAGCGCGGCGTTATCGGCCACACGCTGCACATCGCGCTGCTCACGCGTGAGCTGCGAAATCTGATTGTCAAGCGCAACGCGACGCTCGTGGAGCTCAGCGGCGGCAGGACCAGCGGCGTCAACGTCCTCCTGGGCCTGCATATGCGCACCGGTCACTTCCTCAAGCTGCGCACGCGCGTCCTCGAGCTCCTCGACCACGCGACGACGCTGATGCTCGGAGCTCGAAATCTGTCCGCGCATGTCAGACAGGCGCGACACCATGTTGTGGCCCTTTTCCTCGAGCAGGCGCATGTCGGAGTTAATGCGGCCGACAACATCTTGCATATGACGGCGCTGCTCGCCTAGGTCGCCCACAAACAGGCCCTTTTCCTCGAGCATGACCTGAAGCTTCTCGAGCTCGCGCTCCTTTTCGCCCATGCGGTACTGCGCAAGCTCCAGCTCGGCGGCACCTTCCTTGGAGCGGCTCTCCAGGTCGTTCCACTGCGACTGCAACGAACGCAGCTCGTCGACAGCCAGCATCTGCGTAAGCTCGTTCACGCGCGAGGACAGCTCTTTGTACTTGCGCGCGCGATCGACCTGACGCTCCAACGGCCGCAGCTGACGGGCGATTTCCTTATTGATGTCGCGGGCACGCGTCAGGTGCTCGTCCATCGACTTAATCTTTTTGAGCGCACGCTCCTTGCGCCGCTTGTGCTTGGAGATACCGGCGGCTTCCTCGATGAGGGCACGGCGCTCCTCGGGGCGGCTCTGCAAAATGGCGTCGAGCTTGCCCTGGCTAATAATGGAATGCGTATCCTTGCCCAGGCCCGAATCGTGCAGGATGTCCTGAATGTCCATCAGGCGGCACGGACTCGAGTTGATAAGGTACTCGCTTTCGCCCGAGCGATACATGCGACGGGTAATGGCGACCTCGTCAAAATCGACAGGCAGCATATGGTCCGAGTTATCGAGCACCAGCGTGACCTCGGCGACACCCACCGGCTTGCGCGCTGACGAGCCCGAGAAGATGACATCCTCCATGGCCTGGCCGCGCAGCTGCTTGGCGCTCTGCTCGCCCAGGACCCACAGAATCGAGTCAGAGATGTTCGATTTTCCCGAGCCGTTAGGACCGACGATGACGGTCAGGCCCGGCTCAAACGTCATATGGGCGCGGTCGGCAAACGACTTGAACCCTTTGAGCGTGAGGGACTTGAGATACACGGTTCCTCGCTTACACGTGCTTCTTGTTCAGAATCACGCCGTTGGTGGTGTAACCCATGCGGTCGAGCGCTTCGAGCGCGGCAGCTCCCTCGGCTTCCTTCTTTGAGGAGCCGGAGCCACGACCCTGGCGAATACCATCGATCAACACCACAGCGGTAAAGGTGGGCGCATGCGCCGGGCCCTCGGAGCCAACGAGCTTATACGCCGGGGGTTCGTGACCGTCGGCTTGCACGCACTCCTGCAAAAACGACTTGGGGTTCGCAGGATGCTCGGCACGCTCGGAAGCCAAATGCGGCTTAAGCGTACGATGGATAAACTCCGCTGCGGCATCCCAGCCGGCATCCAGGTACAGTGCGCCCACGAGCGACTCGTAGACGTTCTCGAGCGCCGAATGCAGGCCGCGCGCACCGGTACCGGTCTCAGAGGCACCAAAGATGATGATGTCGTCGATGCCCAGTTCGTGAGAAACCTCGGACAGCGTAGCGCCCGAGACAAGCGACACCTTCAGGCGGGTGAGCTTGCCCTCGTCAAACTCGGGATAGGACTCAAACAGGGAGCGTGCGACCACGGCGCCCAAAATGGAATCGCCCAAGAACTCAAGGCGCTCATAGCTGGCAGAAACCGGCTGGCCCTCGACTGCCGAGGGATGCGTAAGCGCCGCGCGCAGCAGCACCTTATTGTTGAACTCGTGGCCCAGGATTTCCTGGGCGCGCGTAAGTCGGTCGGATAAAGCCAAGACTTAGGCCTCCTTGGCAGCTTCGATAGCGTCGACGGCGTCGGCGACAGAGTTGAGCGAGAGCAGGGTCTCGTCATCGATCTCGAGGTTGAACTCGTCCTCGATAGCCGTAACCAGCTGCAGGCGCTCGAGCGAGTTGGCATCGAGGTCGTCAAAGGTGGTCTCCTCGCTAATTTCGGCAACATCGACGCCCAGAACGTCAGCAGCGACCTCGGCGATCTTGTCGAAGATTTCGGAGCGGTCCATAGCGCTTCCTCTCATAGTGCATGAATACCAAAAGAATGGTACCGCCCGGGCGGTACCAAGACACGGTTCTGATTCTACCCCACGACGTGCGCCGCGAAGCACATAACAGCGCTCTAACTCGCTCTTATAAAACGATACCGTCCATAGAGTTGGCGACATTCTCGACCAGCCCGGCGCGCACGGCTTCGGCCGCCGCGAGCGTACCGTTTTTAACAGCCTCGACCGAGGTAGCGCCATGGCCGATCAGGACCACGCCGCGCAGGCCCAAAAGAATCGCGCCGCCCTTGGCGTCGCCAGAGAGCTTGGCCTTTATCTCGCGCATCTGCTTTTTAATGAGCAGTGCGGCGATCTTGGTGCCGAGCGAGGCCATAAAGGCGCCCTTGAGCTCCTGCAGCAAAAACTTGGCAGCGCCCTCGGTAGCTTTGAGAGCGATATTACCCGACATGCCATCGGCAACGACGACATCGAAGTTGCCTGAGGTGAGGTCGGTGCCCTCGCAGTTACCAACAAAGCCGGGAACGGCGGCCTTCATAGCAGGGAAACAGGCCTTGGTAAAGTTGGAGCCCTTCTCGTCCTCGGTGCCGTTGGCAAGCAGGCCCACGCGAGGATGCTCGATGCCCAGGACGACGCGGGCATAGGCGCTACCCATCTGGGCAAAACGCACCATGTCATCGACCTCCACATCGGGGTTGGCACCCATGTCGCACAGCACCGTCAGACCGCCGGCGCGATTGGGCAGCGCATTGGTCAGACAGGGGCGCACCGGCTGCTTCTTGCCTTCGGCCTGATACCTAAACGGCGTCACGTAGGCGGTGGCAGCGGCGGTCATGGCACCGGTGGAGCCGGCGGAGAAGAACGCATCCGCGTTGCCCTTCTTAATGGCGCGGCACGACAGCACGATCGACGACTTGCGCTTGGTCATCACGGCGCGAATGGGATCGTCATCCATGGCGATAACGTCGGGTGCCTCAAGGGCCTCAACACGTGCGTGGGAAGCGGCAAAGGGGTTGACGATTTCGGCGGGGCCAGCTGCCAAGACCTCGATATCGGGATCGGCAGCAAGTGCAGCCTCGATACCATCGAGAACAACCTGAGGTTTCTCGTCTCCACCCACAACGTCTACACAAACGCGAACGTTACTCATATACATGCTCCTTATACAAAAATGGCCGACTCATTGAGCCGGCCATTGTGGTTCCATTTGGAACGGCATCGCATCCAGAGTATACCGTTACTCGGTAACGATAACCTCGCGGTCCTTGTAGAAACCGCAGCTGGGGCACACGTGGTGCGGAAGCTTGACAGCGCCGCAACGGGGGCACGTGGACTGAGCCGCAGCCGAGATCTTCATGTTGGCGGAACGACGGGTGTGAGTGCGGATACGACCCTGCTTTTGTTTAGGTACGGGCATAGTGACCTTCCTTATGAACTATCCAGTGTGGCGATTACGCGCAAGTAGCGATACTACCACAGTTTTACTCATCGAGCTTGAGATTCTTCAATGCTGCAAATGGATTTTCCGTGGCAGCGGCCCATTCCGCCTCTGCCTGGGCGGCGCAATCGCATTGCTCGACGTTGAGATTGCAACCGCATGTGGGGCACAGACCACGGCAATCGGGCTTGCAGAGCACCACAAACGGCGTGTCCATAACGACCGCGTCATTGATGGGCTCGCCCAGATCGACGAGACGGTCCTCACCCAGGAGCTCGTAGCCGTCCTCGTAGGCCTCGCGATCCTCGGGCTCCTCAAAGAGGTAGAACTCCTCGATCTCGCCGGCGATATCAAACGAGGCGGGCTCCAGGCAACGGTCGCACTCGCCGGTGGCGTGCGCGCGGACCATGCCCGTGAGCAAGACACCGGTACCGGCATTGGTAAAGACAACGTCGTAGTCGATGCCGTCCTGAAGCTGGTACTCCTTCTCGCCCACCGTGTAGGTGGCGACATCGACCTTACCGGTCAGCGGATACGAATCTCCAGGAAACTCGAGCTGCTCGGAAAGATCGACGGTAACGCTCGGGAACTCAGCCATTACCACTGACCATTCTGTTGGGCGGCACCCTCGTTGAGCTGCTGACGGCAACGGGTAACGGTGCCGGTCAGGCTCTTGAGGTTCTCCTCCAGGTGCGTAAAGACCTGCTCTGCGTAGTCCTCGGCAGCATAACGCGTCTCGCGCTCGTACTGCTGGGCACGATCGCGGATGTCGTCGGCCTGCTGCTGCGCAAGGCGGACGATCTCCTGCTCACCGGCAATGGTGAGGGCCTGCTGCTGAGCGTCGGCGATGATGGAATCGGCCTGAGCGGCGGCGGAAGCCATAAGCTCCTCGCGCTCCTTAAGGATACGGCGGGACTTCTGCCACTCCTCGGGATAGCTCATGCGGATCTCGTCGAGGATGTTGAAGAACACGTCGGCGTCGATGACCTTGAACTGAGCGTTCTTGCCGAAAGGCGGCTTGGCTTCCTCGATCAGCCCTTCGAGCTCATCGACCAAGCTGACGATCCTATCGCCAGGAAAATTCTCGCCCGGCATCCGGTCTCCTTTCATAGGTAACATATCATCGTGCTAGTTTACCACATGCCACCAGGCAATAAGAAACGTCACGAAAAGCGATGTTTGAGCGCTTCGACCACGTTGGACGGGACAAACGTCGATACGTCACTGCCAAGCGAGGCGATCTGGCGAACGACCGAGCTTGAGATATAGCCGTACTGCGGCGCACTCATGACAAAGATGGACTCCAGCTCGCTATCCAGGCGATAGTTAAGGTCGGCCTGCTGCAGCTCATACTCAAAGTCGGTCATGGCGCGCAGGCCCTTGACCACGGCCCCCGCTCGCTGCTCACGAGCGAAGTCGACCAAGAGGCCAGTAAAGGGCAGGACCTCGACGCCGTCGATATCACCGAGCGCCTCGCGGGCCAGCGCCACGCGCTCATCGAGCATAAACGTGGTGCCCACACCGTTTTTACCCTGCGACTCGGCAACAGCGACGATCACGCTGGGAAAGATGCGACGGGCGCGACGGATGACGTCGATATGGCCAAACGTGATGGGATCGAAGGTACCCGGAACAATGACGCGGTTAATGGTGTCACTCATGGGCGTCCTCCTGAAACGTCGTGGCATCGTTGTTATCAGCATCGGTGACGGCACTATCGCCCTCACCGTCGTCATCGCCGACCCAACGAAGCAGGTCGACCGAGGTAATGCCGTAGCGCTTCTCACGTACAGTCTCAAAGCCTGCCGGATGCGCGCCCGCATCGGCGGCGGCATGCTCAAACAGGGCATAAGCGCCAGGTGCAAGCAGACCCTGATGGGCCAGATTCTGCAGCAGTTCCTCGACCGGCTCGGCACCAAAAGCATAGGGCGGGTCGAGCAGGACCAGATCAAAGGGGCCGCCCGGTACACGACCGCGCAAGGCACTCGACAGCATGTCGCCCGTGACCACGCGCCAACGCGCACGGTCACGGCAGAGCGACTCGATATTCTTGGTAATGAGCCGCGCGGCGTTGCGATCGATCTCAAACGTCGTGAGCGAGCGGGCCCCACGAGAGAGCATCTCTAACCCTAAGGCACCGGAGCCGCCAAAGGCGTCCAGCACACGAACCTCGTCCAGATCGAAGTCGAATGCCGACATGACCATAGATGCGCACGACTCGCGCACGCGATCAGTCGTGGGGCGGGTGACATCGCGACCACGGGGCTCCTCGATCTTACGACCGCGCCATTCGCCGCCGATGATTCTCATCCTCCGCTGACCTCCTTAAAGATATGTCGATAACGCATGGCGACCGCGTCACGCAAGGGGTGCGTCGCCACAGAGTCAAGGTTGCAAGCATACCGCAAGAGCTCGACCGCGTCCAAATGGGCCCACTCAATCAGCTCCTCGTCGGCATCCAGGTCGACAAAGCGCAGGGTCACACCACCATGCTGGCGATAACCCAGGATCTCGCCTTCATGGCGCAGGCGCAGGTCCATCTGGGCGAGCGTAAAGCCGTCCGAGGTCTTTTCGAGCGACTGGAGACGATCTTGCGCTGCCGAAGCGCCGCCGTTGCCCTTGGAATGCGTCATGACCAGGCACGTGCCCGACACGCTGCCACGGCCCACGCGACCGCGCAGCTGGTGCAGGGCAGCCAAACCAAAGCGCTCGCCGTTCTCGATGACCATAACGGTGGCATTGGGCACGTCGACGCCTACCTCGACCACCGTGGTCGAGACGAGCACGTCGATCTCGCCACGTTTGAAGGCATCGATGACCCGATCCTTCTCCCCCGCCGGCATGCGACCGTGAAGGCGCTCGATGGCAAGCCCCGGCAACGCCAGGCGCAGGCGGTCGAGCTCGGTCGCCGTATCATGCAGCGGCACGGGGACCGTCACGCGGCCCTCCTCGTCGCGGGCGATACCGGGCACGTCCTCCAACTCATCGGCCGAGTCACTCGGCTCCACGAGCGGGCAAATCACGTAGGCCTGCTGACCTTTTTCATGCGCTTCGCGGATGGCACCATAGGCGAGGTCACGGCTCGACTCGGTGAGCACGCGTGTCGACACGCCAGCGCCAGGGACGGGCCGATGGCGGATGATGCTCGTGTCCAGATCGCCGTAGACCGAAAGCGCCAGCGTACGCGGGATGGGCGTTGCCGTCATAACGAGCAGATCGGCACCGGGGCCCTTCGCGCGCAGGGCGTTGCGTTGGCCGACGCCAAACCGGTGCTGCTCATCGATGACCACGAGCGACAGATGCTTGAACGCAACGTTATCCGAAAGGACCGCGTGGGTTCCAAAGAGGACGTCGAGCTCGCCTGATTCCAGCTGTGCATGGATGCGCTCGCGCTCTGCGGCCGGCGTGGCACCCGTCAGAAGCGCCCAGGACATGCCGGCCTGCGAGAGCAGAGGGCCGGTCTTATCGGCATATTGGCGCGCCAGCACGCCCGTGGGCGCCATAACGCAGGCCTGCGTGCCGCTATCGGCAGCCACAGCCAGCGCGCAGGCGGCAACGGCAGTCTTACCGGTACCGACATCGCCCAGCAGCAGACGGTTCATCACGCGCCCGCCATCGCACATATCTTGCAGGATATCTTGGAACGCGGCCTCCTGCTCGTCGCTCAGCGAAAACGGCAGGGCTTGCTTGAGCACGGCCAGGTGCTCGCCCACGGTGTGGGCATAGGGCACCACATCGACCAGGCCGCCGTCGTTGCGCAGGCGCAGCGCCAGCTGCAGGTAGAGGCACTCCTCGTAGGCAAGCCGTGCGCGAGCGATATCGCGCTCGGCCATACTCGATGGAAAATGGATTGAGCGCAGCGCGCGGGCATTGCTCATCAGGCGACGCTTAACGCGTAAGCGTGCCGGAATGGGATCAAAGGGATTGCCGACGACCTCGAGCGCGCCGCTTACGATGCGGCGCATCCACGCCTGGCTCACACCATCACTCACGTAATGGACCGGCAGGATAGTGCCCGCGGCACGCCCTTCCTCGAGCTTTTCAAAGTGCGGCGAGGCCATCTGCTTAAAACCGTAGGCAAACTCAACCTTGCCCATCACGGCCAGGCGGTCGCCCTGCTTAAGCTGCTGGGCAATCCATGGCTGACGGAAAAAGGCGACTTGCAGCACGCCCGTCTCGTCCACAAGCGAGACCTCGGTCACCTGCATACGCGGGCGAGGCTGCTTTTGGACGATACGGTCGACCGTGGCGATGATGGTGCACACGGTACCGATGGGCGCCATCTCGATGGACCACGAACGGGTAAAGTCGAGGTATCGATGAGGAATATGGAGAAGGAGGTCCCCCACCGTCCGAATTCCCAGACGGCGAAGAGCCTCCTCACGTTTACCCGAAACATATTTGAGTCGCGCGATATCCTCGTCGAGCGCATTGCTCTGGGCAAAGCGCTCCGAGACGCGCGGCACGGAGCACAGCTCGGACATAGGCAGTTGCCTACTCGATCGAGAAGATCACGGGATAGAGCGGCTGCTCGCCACGATGGGCGTCAATCTCCAGATCGGGCTGAGCCTCCTCGATAGCGTCGACGATCTCCTGGAAGGCCTCATCGGACAGCTCCTCGCCGGCCAGAATCGTCAGCGCGTCGCCCTCCTCTTCCTCCTGCATGCGGTTGATGCAATCGAGCGTGACCTGCTTCACGTCGGAGCCGACCACATCGATGGAGCCGGCGATGATACCCATAACGTCACCAGAGTGAATCGGCGAGCCGTCCGAGGCGCTGGAGTCGCGCACGGCGCGGGTGACCTCGCCATCGCGGACCTCGCTGATGGCGTCGACCATGGCGGCAACGGCGTCCTCGAGCTCAGAATCGGGCAGGACGGCGAACAGCGCGGAGAACGCCTGCGGGACGGTCTTCGTGGGAACGACGGCGACCTTCTTGTCGGTGCAGGCAGAGGCTGCGGCCTCGGCGGCCATGCGGATGTTGCCGTTGTTGGGCAGAATGATGACCGAGGTCGCGTTGACCTGGTCGACGGCGCCCAGCAGGTCTGCAGTCGAGGGGTTCATGGTCTGACCACCCGACACGATCACGTCGACGCCGAGGGACTTGAGGATATCTGCCTCGCCGGAACCGGCGGCAACGGCGACAAAGCCCAGCGCCTTGGCGGGCTCGGCGGCCTTCTCCTGATCCTCGTGGATCTTGGCGGTACGATCGTGGGCCTCCATCTCCATGTTGTGGATAAAGACCTCATAGATCTGACCGAGCTGCAGCATGTGCTCGAGCACCAGGTTGGGGGTGTTGGAGTGCACATGAATCTTGTAGTCGGGGTAGGCGCCCACGAGCAGCTCGCAGTCGCCCATGGAGCCCAGGAACTTAAGGCACTCGTCCTCGTCAAACGGGGCGTCGGCCTTAAAGAGGAACTCATTACAGTAGCGGAACTCCGAGCCCTCCCAATCGTCATTGGCCTCGATCTCAACGCGACCAAGGGCCGCATCGCGGGCAGAGCCAGCGGAATCAAACGTGGCGGAGAAATCCTCGACAACGGTGCTGCGGCCAAGCGCGGCGGCAACAAAGTTCTCCAGGAAGATGGCAAAGCCAAAGGCGCCGGAGTCGACCACGCCGTTCTCCTTCAGAACGGGCAGCAGGTCGGGCGTGCGGGCGACAGACTGATAGGCCTCGACAACGATGGCATCGAGCGCGTCCTCGGCCGAGAACTTCTTCTTTTCGCACTCGTCGGCCTTGGTCGAGACATCGCGCAGCACCGTGAGGATCGTGCCCTCGATGGGCTTGCGGACGGCCTGGAAGGCGACCTTGACGGCACGACGGAACGCATAGGCGATGTTGGCGGACGTGATGGGCTCATCGGCAGAGACGAGACCCTCGGCCACACCGCGCAGGATCTGCGAGGTGATGACACCGGAGTTGCCGCGGGCACCCATCAGGGAGCCGTGGGTGATGGCGCCGGCGATGGCCTCCATGTCGGCATCGGCGGGAAGGGCGGAAAGCTCCTTGGTCACCGAGGCGAGCGTGAGCGACATGTTGGTGCCGGTGTCACCGTCGGGTACGGGGAAGACGTTGAGCTTGTTGATCTCCTCGGCCTTGTCGGAAACGGCAGCCGCAGCGATCGGAAAACAGGTGCGAATGGTCTTTGCAATCATGAGTGGTGAAATCTCCGTGTTCGGATGCTAGTTCAGACGGCTCTTGAGCGCGTCGATGTGAATGCCGATCTTAAGGCTGGCGGGATCGATCTGGGCGATCTCCTGCAGGGTGAAGGCAACGGAGCTCGAAAGATTGTGGCAGACAGACTTCATGTTGACGCCGTTCTCGAGCACGACGTGAAGATCGACCGTAAGGCCGTTCTCGTCGGCGGAGACAAGCACGCCCTTGCGGAGGCGCTGACCGGCAAGCAGGCGCACGCTCTCAGCGCCCTGGAGCTGTTCGGCCATACCGACGACGCCATAGCACGTCATCGCGGCATAACCGGCAATATCGGCAATAACGTCGTTCGAGACGCTCAGGCTGCCGTTAATGGTCTCAGACACAAGAATCTCCTTATCTGGTGCTCACGGCACCATCTCGTGGGAGCAATCATTGCAATATTCTACAACGACCGCGCCATGTTGAGGTGGTGGGTCGCGGGATTACATCCTCGACACGAAATGTTGATATGGCAACGTTCGCGCCAGGCGATCGCGGCATGAAAAAACCCGCCGCATAAGCGACGGGTTTTACAACCTGGCTCCCCGGGTAGGACTCGAACCTACAACAGCGCGGTTAACAGCCGCGTGCTCTACCATTGAGCTACCGAGGAATTTAAAAGCCCAACGGAAAGGGCTGGAAAATTCTGGCTCCCCGGGTAGGACTCGAACCTACAACAGCGCGGTTAACAGCCGCGTGCTCTACCATTGAGCTACCGAGGAATAGGTGCGTGCTCTCAAGCAACGAAGTTTATTATACGGACGAATCAGCTCAGGGCAAGAACTTTTTTAAGAATTTTTCCGACCTAGTCATTGTCGTTGGGGACGTTCTTAAACGACTAGTCATTCAAGAACGTCCCCAACGACTACATGAAAGCACCCCCAAGCGGATGTGCTTGAGGGCGCCTCTTGCTTGACTAGCTTTCGATATAGTCCTTGAGCTTGCTGCTGCGGCTCGGGTGGCGAAGCTTGGCCAGGGTCTTGGACTCGATCTGGCGGATGCGCTCGCGCGTGACGCCAAACTCGCGGCCGACTTCCTCGAGCGTACGGGGATGTCCGTCGACAAGGCCAAAGCGCAGCTCGATAACCTTGCGCTCACGATCGGCAAGCGAGTCGAGCACCTGGGTGAGCTGCTCCTGCAGCATGGAGAAGCTGGCGGCATCGGGCGGAACGATGGCCTGGGAGTCCTCGATAAAGTCGCCCAGCTGGGAATCCTCTTCCTCGCCGATGGGGGTCTCGAGCGACACGGGCTCCTGCGAGATCTTCTGGATCTCGCGGACGCGGTCGGCGCTCATGTCCATCTCGGCACCGATCTCCTCGGGGGTCGGGTCGCGGCCCAGGTCCTGAAGGAGCTGACGCTGCACGCGGACGAGCTTGTTGATGGTCTCGACCATGTGCACGGGAATACGGATGGTACGGGCCTGGTCGGCGATAGCGCGCGTAATGGCCTGACGGATCCACCACGTGGCGTACGTGGAGAACTTAAAGCCCTTCTGGTAGTCGAACTTCTCGACGGCGCGGATCAGACCGAGGTTGCCCTCCTGGATCAGGTCCAGGAACAGCATGCCGCGGCCAACATAGCGCTTGGCGATGGAGACGACCAGACGCAGATTTGCGCTGATGAGTGCCTGCTTGGCTTCGAGGCCCACGTTCTCAATGCGCGTAAGACGACGCATCTCGGCACGCGTGAGCTCGAGCTCGCCTGCCTCGGCAGCCTCGAGCTTCTCGGTGGCCTCAAGACCGGCCTCGATCTTCATAGCCAGATCGACCTCTTCGGAAGCGGTCAGCAGGTCGACCTTGCCGATCTCCTTGAGGTACATACGAACCGGATCGCCGGTCAGCATCACCGTGGAGGCATCGATGCCACGCACGCGGGAGCGTGAACGGGACGTGCGCACGGTGCGCTTCTTCTTGCTCTTGGAAGAACCCATCTCGGCATCGGCCTGACGGGCCATCTTGAGCTCATGATCGTCGAGCGAGCCGGAATCGTGCTCGTCGTCGTCATCGAAATCGTCGGTATCGGTATCGTTATCGTCATCGTCGACGTCCATGGGGGCGTCGTCGTTACCGCTCGCGGAGATAATCTGGATGCCGCTGTTGCGCAGCGCGGAATACACCGCGGTGAGCTGCTCGTCAGAAACATCGATATCCTTCAGGGCGACCTGAATCTCGTCCTCGGTTACCGAAGTCCTGTTTGAGCCGTTGCCCATAAGCTTTGCAACGTAGGATTCCAGCCCAGTACCCGTGCTCTCAGTCTTTTTTGGCACAGATTCTCCCTTCATAGTCCACAGGACTCAATACTTTAGCACACACATTGACGTCTATACCCAAAAAGAGGACTGGATATAGGCGAGAATACGCTGGTTGACCACAACATCTAGGCTTGTTCGGTGCCCGCGGCCTCCAGGCCGATCAAGCGGAACGGGTCCGCCACGCCGCCGATCGACTTTTGCAGTTCGCGTTGACGCTGCGAATCCTGCGCGGCCTGCACGGTCAGCGCACGACGGGCCTCATCATCGAGCGAACGGTCCTGGCGCAGCTTGGCCTGTGCGGCACGCATGCGGCGCTTGATGGTGTAGAGCTCGAGCGTATCGAGCATAAACACGATGTTCGTCTCGGTGGGATGCTTGCTCGTCGCCGAGATGCGCCCGGCACTCACAAGCGTTGCCGCCTCGGGACACACCGAGCGCGCCGCATCCATGCAGGCTGCAGGATCGGTTCCCGGCGGCGTTGCCAGAACGGCCCACGCGATGGACTCGTGACGTGGGTCAACCCACTCGATGGAGCAGATGCGGTCGGCATACGTGCGGAACAGGTCGGGGTAGCTCGTGAGCATCGTCAACAGCTCGCGCTCCCCTGCCAAGGACTTGCGCTCTAGATCGGTAAGAACCATCGGCGCCGCAGTCGGTGCGCCCAAACCATCAGCAACAGGCACAGCGCCCACACCATCGGGCACATCGATTGGCGGCAAGTCGTCAACGACCTCCACTGGTGCAGCGCCATAGGCATCGAGCGGGACGTAGTCGTACGGTTCTTCCTCGACCGGCGCCGCTACGGCCGGAGTCGCGCCCGATGCCCAAGCACCACGAGATGTCCCCTGCGAACCAGACGACCGACCGCCCGCGCTACCAGATCGCTCAGCCTGCGCCCGCTGGCGTTCATAGTTCTGCTCACGGCGACGCTCCGCATCCTCGCGCTTGGCGACATCGCGAAACACGCGGCCCGAGCTCGCACGCACTGTTTCCAGATCCAAACCCAGCAGATCGGCAATCTGGATAAAGTACGTATCGATCATATAGCTATCGCGCAGCGGATAGATAAGCGTCAGCGCATCTTCCAGCGCCTTGGCGCGACCGCCCGGCGTGGTGATGTCGCTCGACTCCTGCAGCGAACGGTAGACAAAGTCCATGAGGGGCTCGGCAGCGTCGATGCGCGCCTGCAGCTCCTGTCCACCATGCGCCGTGATGAACTCCATGGGATCGTTGCCGTCGGGCAGCACCACGCAGCGCAGGTCCATCGAATCCTGTTCGATAAACTGAATCGCGCGACGGGCGGCCTTCTGGCCCGCGGCATCGCCGTCAAACATATACACGATGCGCTTGGCAAAGCGGGTGAGCGTCTTGACATGATGCTCCGTGAGCGCGGTGCCCAGCGTGGCGACAACGTTTTTAATCCCCGCTTCCCAACAGGCGATGCAGTCGGTATAGCCCTCCACCACGATGGCGGTATCCTGCGCGACGATAAACTCCTTGGCCCAATTAAAGCCGTAGAGGTTTCGCTTTTTATGAAACACGCTCGTCTCGGCGGTATTGAGGTACTTGGGTTGGCCGTCACCCATGATGCGCCCGCCAAAGGCAATATTGTGACCCTGCTCGTCAAAGATGGGGAACATCACGCGATCGTAGAAGCGGTCGGCAAGCTGCCCGCGCCCGCGGCTCACGGCAACGTTGGCGTCGATCATCTCCTGCGGGGTAAAACCCGCCTGGGACAGGTGTGACACCAGCGCGTTGCGGCCCGGTGCAAAGCCCAGGCAGTAGCGTCGGCAGACGTCGCCACCCATGCCGCGGCTGGCAAAGTACTCGCGCGGACGGCCGTCCTTACCGCGCATGAGCATGGTGTGGTAGAACTGGGCGGTCTCCGCGCACAGATCGTAGATTCGGGCACGCTTGGTACCGCGCTCGCGGCGATCTCCAGTGTCATGCAGCTCAATACCCGCGCGATCGGCCAAATAACGGATTGACTCGGGAAAGCTCAGGTTCTCGCGCTTCATGATATAGGTGAAGACGTCGCCACCCTCACCGCAGCCAAAGCAATGCCACACCTGCGTGGCGGGAATAATGTGGAAGGACGGAGTCTTTTCGCCATGAAAGGGGCAGCAGCCCCAAAACTCATGGCCGCGGGGCTTGAGCTCAACCGTTTCCTGCACGATGGCGACTAGGTCGGACGCAGCGCGTACCTGGTCTTTTTCCTCATCGCTAATCACGGATGCTCACCCCCTGCTCACCCAAGTTGTGACGAATGTCATCGATATTACCCTCGACGGTCGCAACCAACTCATCCAGTGAATCGAACACACGCGAGGGACGCAGCCAGCGCGTAAACGCCAGCGAAACAGAAGCGCCGTACAGGTCGCCCGTATAACCAATTAAATTAGCCTCGAGATGCGCAGATGCCGCATCGTCGGCATACGTCGGCGGCAGGCCGACGTTCACGGCAGCGGGCCACACGGTGTCATCGACGAGCACCAGGCCCTCATACACGCCATCGGCAGGTACCTGAATGCCATCGGGAACCTGCAGGTTTGCCGTGGGAAAGCCCATGTTAGAACCCTCGTGACGGCCGCGAATAACACCGCCGCGCACCATATACGGACGGCCAAGCAACTCAGTAGCCAGCTCCACATGGCCCTGTCCGAGCTCATGACGGATGCGGGTGGCGCAAATGGCCTCACCGCCCTCGCAAAGCAGGTCGTGCCCGTATACGTCAACGCCGTGCTCGGCACCCCAAGCACGCATCTCGGCAACACCAGATGCACCGCCGCGACCCAACCTAAAGTCGTTACCGACGCGAATCGAGCGAATGTCGACGACGCGCGACAGCAGCGAGAGAAAACCAGCATGGTCGAGCGCCGCAACCTCGGGCGTAAAGGGAACGGCCACCACCGCATCGACCCCGGTCTGAGCCAAGGCGTGTAGACGATCGGCCGTCGTCATCAATTTTTGAGCGGGCGAAGGACTCACCACAACGTCCGGGTCGGGATCGAAGGTAACCACGACCGCCTTACAGCCATGGGCACGGGCTTCACGGACAAGCGCCGCAATGAGCTCCTGATGTCCACGGTGCACGCCATCAAACACGCCAATGGCGATCGAGGCAGCACCCAGGTGCCCGCACTCATCAAACGTATCGGCAGTAACGATGCGAGCCTCGTCCGACTCGCCCGCGAAAAAGATACGCGCGAGCTCGCGAGCGGCCAGCATCATCGAACACCGCCGATGGCCTGCGGAAAGACATGCTCCATGACAAAGCGGCCGCCCTCAATGCGGGCGAGCGCCTTGAGTCCCCCATCGAGCACCAACGCAAACGGCGGCTTCGAGGCATCGAAATCGGCAAGCGAACGCTCAACGGGAATGCGTCGGCCGCAGAGCAGGTCGTCGGCAAGATTGCCCGGCAAGTCAACACGCGTGGCGCCCAGGGCCGCAATGGGATCCAGGGCAAAGCCAGCGGCGGACTCGGGAGAAAGCTCCTCCACCGCATGACAGGCGCCAATGGAAACAACACCGGAGGCCGTGCGGCGCAGCGCGGAAATGTGCGCGGCGCTCTCGCAGGCACGGCCCAAGTCGCGAGCGAGCGCACGGATATAGGTGCCCTTGCTCACCGAGAACGCCACGGTCCACACACACGTATCACCCTCGCCGCCTACGGCGATCAGGTCGGCGGCATAAACCTGGACGGGGCGCGGAGGTAGGTCCACCGCATTGCCCTCGCGAGCAGACTTGTAGGCGCGAACGCCATTGACCGAGATAGCCGAAAACGCCGGCGGCACCTGCATCTGCGGGCCCAACATGGCGGCCAAGCGCTCACGGGCATAGGCAGGATCGCGGAGCTCGTTGGCAACAGCCACCGTGCGGACCGCCTCGCCCTCCGCATCATCGGTATTGGTCTCAACGCCAAACGAGATGTCGGCAACGTAGCTTTTCGTGTCGAGGGTGAGCATGCCCAGCAGACGAGTAGCCTGGCCCACGCCCACCACCATGACGCCAGATGCCATGGGGTCGAGCGTGCCGGCATGCCCGACGCGCCGCTCATGGAGGGCGCGTCGGCATTGCGAGACCACATCGTGGGACGTGCAGCCCACCGGCTTATCGACGGCGAGCAGCATATTCAGTTGAGAAGGCGTACGACGAGCCATGTACCATCCAAAAAGTTAAAGCTCGACGGTCACCGAAGCGGGATCCTCCCCCACCAGCTCGGCCAGCATGGGAAGTGCCACGGCGAGCGTCTCGCGAATCGTTCCGTTGTTGGAAAAGCCGGCGGCGGCATGATGCCCGCCACCGCCAAAGTTGGCAGCGATCTCGGACACATCAAGGTCACCCTTGGAGCGCAGGTTGCCGCGTACCTTGGTATCGCCCTCAATGCCCTTCAGAAACAGGCAGACCTCCACACCCATAACCGAACGAACCACATCGACCAGGCCGTCGCACTCATCCGAAGTGACGCCGCAGGCCTCGAGGTCGCTCTGGTACGCATAACTATATGCCACGCGACCGTGCGCCACTGTTTTGATGCGGCCCATAACGATGGACTTAAGATGCAAGAACTCTACACGCATGCTCTGGTAGACCTCGAGCGCAACACGCGCGGGATCGGCACCGTGCGCGACCAGGCGCGAGGCGGCATGGAACGCAGCGGCATCGGCGTTTTGGTACTGAAAACGACCGGTATCGGTCACCAGGCCGCACAGCAGGCAGGTCGCGACACCATCGCGAGCCACAATGCCGCAATTGTCCAAAAAACGGTCGATGATCATGGCGCAGGCTGCGGCGCCGACGCACCTCAGGCTCAGCTCGGCAAATTCCTCACGCGCCGGATGGTGATCGAAGCACACCACATGCGACGAGCGGCGGAGTACCTCGGCTGAGTTGTTCAGACGCTCGACGACCGGCACGTCCACTGAGATGAACAGGTCCGGATTGCCGGTATACGCAGATGCCGGCACCAGACGGTCGGCACCTTCCATAAAGCGGTAGATGCGCGGAACCGGGTCATCGTCTGCCAGCAGCAGGGCAATGTCCTTGTTGGGGAAAAACTTCATAAGCGATAAGCCCAGGCCCAGCACGGAGCCCAGGGCGTCACCATCGGGAGACGTATGTCCCGAAATCGCAATGGAGGACGCACCCTCGATGAGCTCGAGGATGCGTCGCTGAATATCTGCAGACTCGCACGATGCGAGGTCGGCGGAATTACTCATCTAAAGCTGCCTCCTGGGCGGCATCCGCTATGGGATAGCCGTCCTCGTCCTTTTCGATCGCAAGCGTGGCGGGAACGTTTTCCAGCGCGCGCGTGATACGTTCGGCCTCATCGGTCGAGCGATCGATGCGAAAATCGAGCTCGGGCGTGACGCGCCAATCGAGCGAGCGGGCCAACAGGCTACGAATGCGGCCCTTGGCGCTGGCGAGCGCCTCCATGACCTCCTCGTAGCGGCTCGCGTCGCACGACACGTACACGCGCGCGAACGAACGGTCCACCGCGACCTCGACCGCGGTCAGGGTGACCAGGTCGAGACGCGGATCGGAAACCTCAAAGAGCAGGATATAACCGAGCTTCTCGCGAAGCTGCTCGCCTAAACGGCGGGTTGCCTGCGTTTGCTTCATAGCGCTACCCCCTACTCGGTACGGGCAACCTGGTCGATGCGGTAGCCCTCAATGGTGTCGCCAGGCTTGATGTCCTGGAAGTTCTCCAGGCCAATACCGCCCTCGGAGCCGCTCTTGAGGCTCTTGGCCTCGTCCTTGTAGTGGCGCATCGAGGCGATTTTACCGTTGAAGACCACGATGCCGTCGCGCACCAGGCGCACAGAATCGGTCGCGGCGATCTCGCCCTCTTCGACGCGGACACCGGCGGCGATACCAACCTTGGGCACCTTGAAGGTATCCAGGACGGTCGCAGTACCCGTGGAGACCTCAACCTCGGTGGGCTTGAGCATACCGATGCGGGCAGCGTCGAGGTCCTCGAGGCACTTGTAGATGACGTCGTAGCAACGGATCTCGACGCCCTCGCGCTCGGCGGCGGAGCGGGCCTTGCCGTCGGGACGGACGCCAAAGCCGATGATGATGGCGTTGGAAGCGTCGGCCAGGACGACGTCGGTCTCGTTGATGGCACCAACGGCGGAATGGATCGTGTTGATGCGCACCTCGGACTGATCCATCTTGTCGAGGGAGTCCTGAAGGGCCTCGATGGAGCCCTGGACGTCGGCCTTGATGATCAGGTTGAGCTCCTTGACCTCGGCGTCGGCGATGGTCTCGAAGAGGTTCTCGAGCGTCACGTGCTTCACGCGGCTCTGCTCCTCGATACGGGCCTTGAGCGAACGCTCATCGGCCAGGGCGCGAGCCTCGCGCTCGTCCTCGAACACGCGGAACTCGTCACCGGCGTTGGGCACGGACTGCAGGCCCAAGATCTCGACGGCGTCGGAGGGGCCGGCCTCGGTGACGGCGTTGCCCTTGGGATCGAGCATGGCGCGGACGCGGCCGTAGGTAAGGCCGGCGACCAGCGTATCGCCCACGTGCAGGGTACCGCGGGTCACCAGCACGGTGGCAACCGAGCCGCGGCCCTTGTCGAGCTTGGCCTCGAGAACGTTGCCGGAGGCAAAGGTGTCGGGGTTGGCCTTGAGCTCGAGCACGTCGGCCTGGAGCAGCACGGTCTCGAGCAGGTCGTCGATACCGATCTTCTGCTTGGCCGAGATGTTGACGAACATGTTCTGTCCGCCCCACTCCTCGGGGATGATGCCGTACTCGGTGAGTTCCTGGCGCACGCGGTCGGGGTTGGCGCCCGGCTTATCGATCTTGTTGACGGCGACGACGATGGGTACGCCGGCGGCCTTGGCGTGGTTGATCGACTCGATGGTCTGAGGCATGACGCCGTCGTCGGCAGCCACGATCAGGATGACGATGTCGGTCACCTTGGCGCCGCGGGCACGCATGGCCGTAAAGGTGGCGTGACCGGGGGTATCGATGAAGGTGATCTTGCGGTCGTTGATCATGACCTGCGAAGCGCCGATGGCCTGGGTAATGCCGCCCGCCTCGCCGGCAGCGACGCCGGTGTGACGGATGGCGTCGAGCAGGCTCGTCTTGCCGTGGTCGACGTGACCCATGACGGTGACGACCGGGGCGCGGGGCTTAAGGTCGGCGGGATCGTCGTAGAACGAGAAGGTGTTCTCCTCCTCGGGGGTGATGATCTTGATCTGACGGCCAAGGTCGTCGGCAACGAGCTCGACGAGGTCGTCGGACATGGACTGCGTCATCGTGAGCGGCGTGCCCAGCAGGAACAGGCGTTTGATGATGTCGTTGGCCGGAACGTCGAGCGCCTCGGCGAGCTCCTGGACGGTAACGCCCTGGGAGACCTTGATGGCGTCGAGCTCCTCGGGGTTCACGCCCTGGGCCAGCGCCTCCTCAATCTTGCGCTCCTCCTGAGCCTTAGCAGCCTCGCGCTCGCGCTTCTCCTTGCGCTTCTTGCGGCGACCGGTGGACTCGCGAGAGGCCTCCTCGACGGCGGCGCGGGCCTCCTCGAGCACCTTCTCGCGGCTGTACTCCTCGGCCTCACGCGCCATGCGGCTGTAGTGGTCCTCATCGTTGCCGTGACCGCCCTTGCGCTTCTTGCCCTTGCCCTGCTTGTCGGGGTTGGGGAAGTCCATGCCGGCAGCGACGTTGTTGCTGGCGTTGGTGCGATGGCTGTGCGGACGGCTCTCGGAGGCGTTGCGCTCGGAGTTGCTGTCGGAGGCGTTGCGATCGTTACGACGGCCACCGCGACGGTCGTTGTTGCCGCCACGACGGTTGCCGCGCTCGGAGGCGCGCTCGGCCTTGGCCTTCTCCTCGGCGTCCTTCTTCTCCTTGAGCACGGTCTCCTGTGCGGCGATCTGGTCGAGCAGCGAACGGAAGCGCGAACCGGAGTCGGAAGCGGGGACAGCGCGGCGCTGGGCCTCGCGGGCAGCCTCCTCCTTCTCGCGGGCAAGGCGCTCCTGCTCGGCCTTCTTCTTGGCCTCGGCCTCGGCGCGGGCGGCCTCCTCGGCAGCCTGGGCGGCGGCGAACTGGCGGCGCTCCTCCTCGCGTGCCTTCTCGGCGGCGATGCGCTCACGCTCGGCCTCGGCAGCGCGCGCTGCCTCCTCGGCGGCGGCTGCCTCCTCCTCGGCCTGCTTGGCGGCCTCGACTTCCTTGGCGCGGGCCTCGATCACCGAGGCGAGCTGCTTGCGGACCATGGCGACGTAAGCGTCCTCCAGGGCGGAGGAAGCGGACTTAGCGGGAATCTTCATTTCGGCGAGATGACCCATCAGTTCCTTGGAGGTCATGCCGAACTCTTTGGCCAGGGTGGACACACGGACTTTTGCCATATGACTTCACCTACCCTTTCTGGCACCTTGGGTGCCTAGAGACTGAACGAGCGTGGGAGATGCGCCGGGACCTGCCCGGCGCGACCGCGCGCTAGATCAGGTCCTCCGCATCATCGAAGGCGTCGGTGTCGTGGACACCGCAGAAACGGGAGCCCGGACGGGCCTGGTTGCGGCACTGGACGCCGTCCTCGGACACGTACTCGCAGCGACGGACATCATCGTCCTCCTCGTCACCGATCAGGTCGGCGGCGGGCTCCTCGTGAACGGGGACGTTCTTGAGGATGTCGGCGGCAAGGGTCTCGGACTTGATGTCGATGTGCCAGCCGGTCAGGCGAGCGGCGAGGCGGGCGTTCTGGCCCTCCTTGCCGATGGCGAGCGAAAGCTGGTCGTCGGGCACGATGACGCCGGCGTAGGCCTTCTCCTCGTCGATGAGAACGCGGGTGACCTTGGCAGGCGACAGGGCGTTGGCGACGTAGACGGCCGGATCGGCATCCCACAGGATGACGTCGACGCGCTCGCCGCGGAGCTCGCCCACGACGGCGCGGACGCGGCTGCCCTTGGGGCCGACGCAGGCGCCCACGGGATCCAGGCGGTCGTCGAGCGAGTGGACGGCGACCTTGGAGCGCTGGCCGGGCTCGCGGGCGATCGACTTGATCTGGACAGTGCCCTCATAGATCTCGGGCACCTCCTGCTCAAACAGACGACGCATGAGCTCGGGGTGGGTGCGGGAGATGACGATCGGCGGACGGCTGTGCTCGCCGCGAACCGGCTGCAGGTTGGAATTGGGGTCGCGGACGTCGATGATCACGGCCTTGATGTGCTGGTTGTGCAGGTAGCGCTCGCCCATCGGACGCTCGTTGCGCTCGTTCTCGTAACGGCGCTGGTCAAAGTGCGGCAGCTCGGCTTCGACGCCATCGCGGATCTTGACGATCGTAAAGTCGGGCGTGGACTGCAGCACGGTACCGCTGATGAGGTCACCGATTCGGCCGGAAAACTCCTCATAGATCTGCTCACGAGCGGAGTTGCGCACGATGGCGTTGATCTCGGCCTTGGCGTGCTGGGCGGCGATGCGGCTCGTGTTCTTGGGGGTGACGTCGATCTCCTCGAACTCGGTGAAGTTGCCCTCCTCGTCCATGGAATCGTCGATCGGCTCCAGGCGGTAGACGTAAATCTTGCCGGTGGTGCGGTCGATGGTCACCTTGGCGCCCCACTCAAGATGCAGGATCTCGGCATAGCTCTTGGCGAGCGACTGCTCCAGGCGGTCGATCAGGTAGAGCTGGTCGATGTGCTTCTCCTGGCAAAGCTCCATCAGGGCGGACATCATGTCGGATGCTGCCATCTTACTTTCCTTCCTTCGCGGGCTTGAAGTCGTAGGTGGGCTTCAACTTGCACTTCTTAACATCAGAGAAATCGAGGGTGACGGACTCGCCGTCCTCGAGCTCGAGGGTCACGTTCGTCTCGGTGGCGGCGGCAATCTTGCCGGCGTACTTGCGACGGCCCTCGGTGGCGGTGGAGGTGAGCTCGCAGTCCTCGCCCACAAAGCGGGCAAAGTCGCGCGGGCGGCGCAGCGGGCGCGCCATACCCGGGCTCGACACCTCAAGCGTGTAGCTCGAAGAAATGGGGTCGAGCTCCTCGATCACATCGCCGACCCACTTGGTGTTGGCCGTGACGTCGTTGAGCGACAGGCTCTGACCCTCGGCACCCTCGATACGCACGCGCACGCAGGGGGCCTTGGTGGCACCCACGAGCTCGACGTCGACGATGTCGATATCGTGCTGGGGAGCGACGGCCTCGAGCGCGTCGATGATCGCCTGCTCGGTCTTGGTCTTGACCATTGCGGCACCTCCATCCATACAAAAAAGAAGCGGGGCCGAAACCCCACTTCTTTCAATTACAACTTCATTTGCAAGCAAACTATACCAATAGCTGCGGAAACGTGCAAGCACAGTACGAATCTGCAGGTCAGCGTGCGCACAGCTTCTCCACAAGAATAGGACAATTGACCGCAGACATCAGGGCAGGTACATGAAAAACGAGGGACGACCCAACCGGATCGCCCCTCGTCTTTTGTGCGTCAACTATGTGCGCGAGGTTTACTTAACCACCAGGTTGACCAGCTTGCCGGGCACACAAATGGCCTTGACGACCGTCTTGCCCTCGGTCCACTTGGCGACAGCAGCCTCGGCGGCAGCCTGCATTTCCTCGTTGGAGGCATCGCGGGACACGTCGATGCGGCCACGGACCTTGCCGAGTACCTGGACGACGATCTGCACCGTGTCCTCGATGGACTCGGCCAGGTCGAACTCGGGCCAGGCGGCGGTGTAGGCGTTGCCCTCGCAGCCAAGTGCCTCGTGCCACAGCTCGTCGGCCCAGAACGGGCAAATGGGCGCCAGGACGCTCACGATGTCCTTGGCCACGCCGTAGCACAGGGCCTTGTCGCGGTCAGCACCCTCGGTGGCGTTGAGGTAGGCGCTCGCCGCGTTGACGAGCTCCATGACGGCCGAGATCGCGGTGTTGAACTGGCCGCGATCGAAGTCCTCGGTGCACTTGGCGATGGTGCGGTGACGCTCGCGATAGAGCTTCATCGCGGTCTCGTCGAGCACGGACTTGTCGAAGGCCACGTTGGCGTCACCTGACTGGACGAGCTGCCACACGATACGCCAGGCGCGCTTGATAAAGCGGTTGGCGCCCTCGACGGCCTTGGGGTCCCAGTCGAAGTCCTTCTCGGGCGGGGCGATAAACAAGATCGCCAGACGCATGGTGTCGGCGCCGTAGGGCTCGATAACCGAGCTCGGGGGCACCACATTGCCCTTGGACTTGGACATGGTGTCACCGTTCTCGTCCTTGACCATACCCTGGCACAGCAGGTTGGTGAAGGGCTCGTCCACGCTCAGCAGGCCCAGGTCGCGCAGGGCCTTGGTAAAGAAGCGACTGTAGAGCAGGTGCAGAATAGCGTGCTCGATGCCGCCGATGTAGTTATCGACGGGCATCCAACGGTCGGCTGCCTCGCGGGAGAAGGGCAGCTCGGTGTTGTGCGGATCGGTATAGCGCAGGTAATACCAGCTGGAGCAGGTGAAAGTGTCCATGGTATCGGTCTCGCGCTTAGCCGGGCGGCCGCAGACCGGGCAGGTGGTCTCGTAGAAGTCCTTGCACTCGGCGAGGGTCTCGCCGGCACCCAGGTCCAGGTTCTCGGGCAGCGTCACCGGCAGCTGATCCTCGGGCACGGGCACGATGCCGCAGTGCTCGCAGTGGATGGCCGGGATGGGGTTGCCCCAATAGCGCTGGCGGCTGATGAGCCAGTCGCGCAGACGGAACTCGACCTTGCGACGACCGCAGCCCATGGCCTCGAGGTCGGCCACGATAGCAGCCTCGCCCTCGGAGTGCTTACCGCCGCGCATGCCGGTGTACTTGCCGGACTGGACGAGCGTGCCCTCGGCAGCATGGGCACAATCCCAGTCGACGGTCTCGGCATGGAAGGTATCGATGGTCTCGCCGCTGGCCTCGACGGCAGCGCGATCGTCATCGTCCAGGATGATCGGCACGATCGGCAGGTCGTACTTGCGGGCAAACTCAAAGTCGCGCTGGTCGCCACAGGGAACGGCCATGACGGCGCCGGTGCCGTAGTCGGCCACGACATAATCGGCAACCCACACGGGGACCTTCTCGCCGTTGACGGGGTTCACCACGTAGCGGCCGGTAAAGGCACCGTGCTTCTCGAGGGTGCCCTGGGCACGCTCGACGGCAGAGATATGCTTGGAGTCCTCAACGATCTTGGTGACGGCCTCCTCGTACTCCGTGCCCTCGACGAGCTCGTGCAGACGAGCGTACTCGGGAGCCAGAACAAAGAAGGACACACCAAAGAGGGTGTCGGCGCGCGTAGTGAAGACGGTGATCTTGCCCTCGTCGCCCTCGATGGGCTCGCCGTCCTGGTCGCACAGGGTAAAGTCGACCTCGGCGCCCTCGGAGCGGCCGATCCAGTTGGCCTGCATCTGCTTGACGCGCTCGGGCCAGCCGGGGAGCTTCTCCAGGTCGTCGAGCAGCTCCTGGGAGTACTCGGTGATCTTGAAGTACCACTGCTCAAGGTCGCGCTTCTCGGGCTCGGTGCCGCAGCGCCAGCACTTACCCTCGGTGACCTGCTCGTTGGCCAGAACGGTCTTGCAGTTAGGGCACCAGTTGACCGGGTTCTTCTTGCGGTAGACCAGGCCCTTTTCCCACAGCTTCTCAAAGATCCACTGACCCCAACGATAGTAGTCGGGGCTGCAGGTCTTGACCATGCGATCCAGATCGTAGGAGAAGCCCATGCGCTTCATCGTGGCAAGCGCCTGGTCCATGTTCTTATACGTCCAGGCGGCAGCCTGCGTGTTGTGCTTGATGGCGGCGTTCTCGGCAGGCAGGCCGAAGGCGTCAAAGCCGATGGGGTGCAGCACGTCAAAGCCGCGCATGCGGGCCTGACGGGCCATGGCATCGCCGATGGTATAGTTGCGCGCGTGGCCCATGTGCAGGTCACCCGACGGATACGGGAACATCTCGAGCACATACTTCTTGGGCTTGCTGTCGTCGGTGTCGACGGCAAAGAGGTTAGAGTCCTCCCAGGCCTTCATCCACCGGGACTCAATGGCCTGCGCGTCGTAGGCAGGGATCTCGTCCTTATGATCTGTGCAATCGCACATATCAGCTCCTTTGTTAGCTGGGTTGGGGCGGGGCGTTCTTACCTTTACTCGCTGCTGCGGACAGTCCTGCTCGCACGAAGAGCACATTAAGTGCTCTTCGGCTCGTGCGGAACTTGCAGCGAGCAAAGGTAAGAACGCCCCGCCACATCGTTAACTCGCATGATGATAGCAAATACGACAAGCGAGATGCCTGCGACTTGCAGGCATCTCGCTTTATCTAAATAACGTGGTTGGGAATCAACCTTTGTCTGAAACTCGTTCTAGCACGAACGGGTTTTCCAGGTGCCGCAGATTGCCGTGAAAGAGGAGCGCCGCGTACTTTGGTACGCGAGCGACGGTTTGAACGGCAAGGTGCGGTGCTTGGGAAAGCCGCTTAGCGGTAGCTGACGCTCTGCTGGGAATCCTTGACGACTACGTCGTGAGCGCCGCCTTCGACGATGGAGGTGGAGCTTACCAGGGTCAGGCGTGCCTTTTCCTGGAGCTCGGGGATCGAGAGGGCACCGCAGTTGCACATCGTGGACTTGACCTTGTAAAGCGTACCGCCCACGCCGTCCTTGAGAGAGCCGGCGTAGGGAACGTAGGAGTCGACGCCCTCGACGAAGCTGAGCTTCGCGGCGCCACCCAGATCGTAGCGCTGCCAGTTGCGGGCACGCGCGGAACCCTCGCCCCAGTACTCCTTCATGTACTGACCGTTCACGTTGACGCGCTCGGTCGGGCTCTCGTCGAAGCGGGCGAAGTAGCGGCCCAACATCATAAAGTCGGCGCCCATGGCAAGGGCGAGCGTCATGTGGTAGTCGTAGACGATGCCGCCGTCGGAGCAAACGGGCACGTAGACGCCGGTCTCCTCGTAGTACTCGTCACGAGCGCGGCAGACATCGATCAGCGCGGTGGCCTGGCCACGGCCGATACCCTTGGTCTCACGGGTGATGCAGATGGAACCGCCGCCGATACCGACCTTGATGAAGTCGGCACCGCAATCGGCCAAAAAGCGGAAGCCCTCGGCGTCGACGACGTTACCGGCACCGACCTTGACGTCCTCGC
>CABRFA010000010.1 GCA_902470065.1 uncultured Collinsella sp. | reverse complement strand
GTCGCGCCCTTGAAGTTGAACGTCAGATTGTCCAAATGCGGCCCGCGCAGCGTCGGCTGGTCCGCCGTTCGTTAGAACGGCGGAACCTGAGACGTAACCCCTAAGGCCGCTGGCCCATGCCACCCTCGAGGGTGACGGTCTCGCCGTTCATGTACTTAAAGTCGGGACCGCAGAGCTGAACGACAACGCGGCCGATCTCCTTCTCGACGTCGCCGTAGTGACCCGCCGGCGGCATGTGGACGTTGGCCTTGAACGCCTCGGGATAGGCATCCTGGAAGTTCTCGAGCGCAGCGGTCCAAGCAAGCGGGCACACGATGTTGACGTTGATGCCGTCCTTGCCCCACTCGTTGGCGGCAACGCGGGTCAGGCCGCGGATGCCCTCCTTGGCGGCGGCATAGCTGCACTGGCCATAATTGCCAAACAGGCCGGCGCCCGAAGCGAAGTTGACCACGGAGCCCTTGGTCTCCTTCAGGTGCGGATAGGCCTTCTGCATGTACAGGTAGGTGGCATACAGGCCAGAGTAAATGGCCAGGTTGAACTGATCCATGGTGTGATCGGCGATGGTCACGCCCGAGGCGCTGGCCTGAGCATTGTTGACGACGGCGTCGATGCGGCCGAACTCCTCAATGGCCTTGTCGATGACGTTCTGGACGACGGCCTCGTTGTCCTGACCAGCCGAGACATCGGCCTGAACAGGCAGAACCTTGACGCCGTACTCGGCCTCGAGAGACTCCTTGGCGGCCTCGAGCTTGGCGACGTTGCGGCCGGTGATGACGAGGTTCGCGCCCTCCTTGGCAAATGCGATATCGATGCCGTAGCCGATGGAGCCAGCGGAACCGTCCTTAAGCGTGGCCTTGCCGCCGCCGGTGACGATCACGGTCTTACCAGTGAAAAGTCCCATACAAAGTCCTTTCAAATCGCGACGGGCACGCCCGCCGACTGCGCGCATCCAACTTCACGCGCCAAAAGCTGAAATGCAACTTTAGCTTCTTCAAGTGAAAAATAAAGCCCATGGCAGGCGAACGGCACCACGTCGTTCGGCGAAGGGATTGTCAAGTACAAACTGAATAAAGCGATCGAGTTATTGCTATCAGATCGAGCCATCGAACACGTTTTGAAACTTTGCTGCGGCGCGTGGGATGTCGGCGCGAAACTTTATCATAGGGTGACAAACAACGATGAGGAGCACATGCCTATGACAGACGAGCTGGACCCCCAGACTCAACAGCATATTGATGATTCCGCAGACGTCATCGCAGATACTGACGTTGTAACCTGCGATGGTATCGACATCGACGACCCCATCTTGGACGAAAGCGCTACGGCGGAAACCCCTGCCGCAGAAAACGCCGATGAGCAAAACGACGATGCGCCCGCTCAGGACGACGCCCCTGTACAGGACGACGTCCCGCAAGCAGCGGGCCCCATCGAGGTGTCTTCGGAAGAAGAGCTCGATGCCGTCATGGACTCCATGATGGATGCTGTCAAAGCGATGAAGGATGCTGTCGCCGATGCCGACGTTGACGCCGAGGAAGAAGAGGCCGCTGAGGCCGCCTCGACCTTTGTGCCCGGCGAGACTCCGGTTGCCGACCAGGGCAGTACCATGCCCTCGTTTCTGCAGCTCGAGCATCCCACGATTGGCGCCGATGCGGTCGATCCGCACGCAGCAGGCTTTTCTGTGGTCGAGGGCGGTACCGGCAATATCGCCGCGCCGCAGGCTGCCGATGCGGACTCTGCCGACACCGCTCGCCCGGCCGCCCCGCACTCCCCCGCCGCGAACCGCGATCTGGGGACCGCTGTCTCGAACACTGCGAACGCCGTGGGCACCTTTATCGCCCAGGGCGCCTCGGCCATGCGCGAGATGAACGCCGCGAAAAAGGCACTTGCCGATGCCCGCGCCCATCTGACCGAACTTGAGCAGCGCATTGCCGATCAGGCCGAGGAACTCGAGACGCGCCAGGATATCGCAGGCCGCTACGACCAGATCGTCGCCGACCAGCGCCAGGCGATTGCCACGGCCCAAAAGACTGCAGCGGCCGCCGAGATTGACCGTGATGCCCACGCCGCCAAAGCGACAGAGCTCAAGGGTCAGTTCGAACAAATGAAGACAGAGGATGACGCGACTGAGCTCCGGCTGAAGGCCGCGCTCGATGCCGTGGAGGCCCGCGAGGCGAGCTCGTGCGAGACCGGCAACCGCCTCATTCGACGTCTTGAGGATTCCAAGCGCATCCGCGACAAGGTGAAGGCCGAGCGAGACGCCGGCATTGCCGCCGCACAACAAACCGTCGACGCCACGCGCGCCCAGCTCGAGACGCTGCGTCATGAGTATGCCGAGCTGCAACGCAATCCCTCGGCAAATCCCGCCAACTATACGGTGCGCACCAGCGAGCTCTCGATGCAGATCTCCGACACGGCAGATGCCCTGCGTAAAGCCGAAGAAGATGTCCCGCGCATCACCGCCGACCTTGAGCACTCGCTTGCCGCAGCCGAGCAGGCCGTCGAGCAGGCTCAAGCCCCCATTGCCGAAGCCAAACGCGCGCACCAAGCCGTGACGACTGAGGCTGATGCCGCGCGCGACGAGCTGCAGACGGCGAAGACTGCCGCCGCGACGCGCCAGCGCGAACTGCGCGAGAAGATCGCTGCCGAGGACAAGGCACGCCGCGACCAAGAGCAGAGCATCGCCAACGCCCAAGCAGATGCCGCGCATGCGCAGTCGATTATCGAACAGGCGACCGAGGTACACGACCACCCAGAGATCACTGAGTCGCTTGCAGGGTCCTTGGCCCGAGACAAAGCCGAACACGCCGAGACCGAGCGAGAAGTCGCCCAGCTCGAGGCCACCGAGGACGCGGTGCGCGAGCGTACCCGCGACTCACGCATCAAATTCACCGGCGCCATCGTCTGCATCGTCGCCGCAATCCTAGTGATCATCCTAGTCTGGCTGTTCGCAAGCAAGTAAACCGGCTGCCAAAAAACGCTCAACGCAGTTGCGGTGAGATAGTTCCTGTTTAGCCTCAAAAAAGGCCAGTTCAAGAACTATCTCACCGCAACTTATTTAGATCGACGCAAGGCAACCTACCCCTCTTGCACCAATCTCTTGGACATAAGGAGTGTCCCCAGGTGCCGGCACAAAAGGAACGTCCCCAAGTGCCAACAATGGCAACGCCGGTGTTTTGGCAACGACAGCGAGCGGGTCGCATTTGAGACAAGGTGACGGGAAACGAAAGGGCGCTGACCTTCTGGTCGCGCCCTTGAAGTTGAACGTCAGATTGTCCAAATGCGGCCCGCGCAGCGTCGACCGGTTACGGCGTTTGTAAAACGCCGTAACCTACAAGATGAGCATGGCGTCGCCAAAGCTGAAGAAGCGGTAACGCTCTTCGATAGCAGCGGCGTAGGCATCCATGATCTGGTCGCGGGTGGCAAGCGCGCTCACGAGCATCATGAGCGTGGAGCGCGGCACGTGGAAGTTCGTGATCAGCGCGTCGACCACGTGATAGGTCGAGCCGGGCATGAGGTAGAGCTGCGTTGTCGCGTTCTCGCGCACCACGATGTCGCCGCGGCCGAGCGTGTCGGCCCCGTCCTCGCGGCCCTCAAAATAGCGCGCCGTCACAGCCGGATCGGACACCGGCGCGTCCGCGTCAAACGCGCTCTCGAGCGAGCGCACTGCGGTAGTGCCGACGGCGATCACACGATGGCCCTCGGCCTTCGCCTTATGCACAGCGTCGACAACCTCCTGCGACACGTGGTAGCGCTCGGTGTGCATCACGTGCTGTGTAGGGTCGTCCTCCTCCACCAGACGGAAGGTATCGATACCCACCTCGAGCTCGACGGCGGCAAACTTCGCGCCCTTGGCCTCGATAGCGGCCATGAGCTCGGGAGTAAAGTGCAGACCCGCCGTAGGAGCGGCAGCCGAGTGCTCCTCCTTCATGGCGTAGACGGTCTGGTACTTCTCGGGATCGCCCTCGTAATCGGTAATGTAGGGCGGCAGCGGCACGTGGCCGGCAGCGTGGATGGCCTCGTCGAGCGTGCGCGGGTCGCCGGCGGCATTGCAACCGGCCGGCTCAAAGCGCACCAGACGGCCACCGCGGCTATCGGTAACAAAGTCGACGACCTCGGCCGTCAGCACCACGGGCGCGCCCTCGGGCGCATGGGCGCCGCCCGCACGATACTCAATCTGAGCACCGGGCTTCAGGCGCTTACCCGGCTTGACCAGGCACTCCCAGACATGGCCCAGCGGATCCACATCCTCGCGGCGCTTGAGCAGCAGTGTCTCGACCACGCCACCCGAGCCCGCCTTGCGACCGATAAGACGGGCCGGCATCACGCGCGTCTTGTTGATGACGAGCACGTCGCCCGGCTCGATATAGTCGATGATGTCGCGGAAGATGCGGTGCTCAACGGTACCGCCGTGCTCCAGCGGCGTTCCCGCCTGAGAGCCCTTGCGATCCACCACCAGCAATCGGCAGGAATCGCGCGGCTCGGCAGGAGCCTGGGCAATCAGTTCCTCAGGAAGGTTATAGTCAAAATCATCGGTACGCATCTTTCCCTCTTTCACAAAGCGCGTCAGTCGAAAAAATCGACTGACGCGCGCATCATTCTCCCCTGTATCCTATCAGCTTGTTGAGAGAAATATAGTATGGAAACAGATTTGCGACTGTTTTCTCAACGCCCCGCTACTTAAGCGTTGCGTACATCACCGCCTTAATCGTATGCATGCGATTCTCCGCTTCTTGGAAAACACGAGACTTATCGGACTCAAAAACCTCGTCCGTGACTTCCATTTCGGTAACTCCAAACTTCTCAGCAATTTCGGCACCAACAGTAGTATTAGTATCGTGGAAGCTCGGAAGGCAGTGGAGGAAAATCGCCTCGGGCTTTGCCATAGACATCACCTCAGCGGTCACACGATACGGCGACATGAGCTTAATGCGGCTTTCCCACAGCTCTGCGGGCTGGGCCATGCCAACCCAAACATCCGTGTAAATTACATCGGCATCACGAGCGCCTTCCTCAATATCCTCTGTAATGGTAATCGTCGATCCATGCTCGGCCGCAATACGACTACATTCTGCAAGGAGTTCAGGATCATAGGATGTAGCCCCCTCCGAATTTCCCCCGATTGGGCCGCAAGAACAGTAGTTAATGCCGAGCTTAGCGCAAATGACCATGAGCGAATCAGCGACGTTTCCGGCCGCCTTACCAAAAAATGTAAGTTTCCTGCCCTTAATCTCTCCAAACTCTTCACGCATGGTCAGAATATCGGCAAGCACTTGAGTCGGGTGAAATTCAGTAGTCAGCCCATTCCAAACGGGAACCCCAGCTTTTGCAGCAAGCTCCTCAACCTTCGCCTGTTCAAAGCCGCGGTATTCAATTCCGTCATACATGCGGCCAAGGACGCGAGCCGTGTCCTCAATCGACTCCTTTTTGCCCATCTGAGACGAGCCCGGATCCAAATAAGTTACACCCATGCCAAGGTCAAGTGCACCAACTTCGAAGGCGCAGCGAGTACGCGTGGAAGTCTTCTCAAATAGCAAAACAATATTCTTGCCTTCAAGGTATTTATGCGGAACACCGGCACGCTTCATGCTTTTGAAGTTAGCAGAAAGCTCAAGCAGATACTCAATCTCTTCCGTCGTGTAATCAAGCAGCTTCAGAAAACTGCGCCCAGCGATATTAACACCCATATTCGCCATCTCCCATCACAGTGGATTTGCAACTAAATATCTTCGCGCCAGAAGGGCATGCTCATGCAGCGCGGGCCACCACGACCGCGGGACAGTTCCTCGGAGGGAACAACCAAAAGTTCCAAACCGTTCTTGTAGAGCTCATCATTTGTGACAACATTGCGCTCGTAAACACAGACTTTACCAGGAGCAACGGCAAGAGTGTTCGACCCGTCGTTCCACTGCTCGCGAGATGCCTCAACCATATCGCCGGCACCGCACTCAATAAGCTGCACCTTCTCCACGCCAGTAGCCATTTCAAGAATATGTTCAAGCGTGTCATCAATCTCTTGAACAGCGACCATTCCCTCAGAGTCACCACGAGTCAGACGATAAACACGAAGGGTCTCAAAAATACCGGGATAAACTGTGAACTTATCGAAATCCACCATGGTGCAAACGGTGTCAAGATGCATGTAAGCATAGCCGTTGGGGATTTTAATAGCGTAAACGGTATCGATCTCAGAATTCCCAGATCCCCAGAACAAATTCTTTGCAAGCTCCTCAATCGCAGCCGCCTCAGTTCGCTGGCTAATTCCAATAGCCAAGGTATGAGCGTTAATGTTAAGCACATCACCGCCCTCGATATGCCAGGGATTCTTATGGTCGTACCAAATCGGAGTCCCTGCATAATCGGGATGGTATTTGAAAATCGCTTCGTAGAAGGGCACTTCACGATCTCGCTGTTTCCAATACATATGGTGAAGCAGAACGCCTTTGCCCACGGAAGCAAGAGGATCGCGAGAGAAATATGAACTCGGAAGAGGCTTCAACACCAAATCATCGGGCTTCGCATCCTCATTATCCATCATACTAAGCGTAGTCGAAACGCGAGGCAGCTCAAGGTCACGATAACGATACCCCCCCATAGCCTCAAGTACAAACTGATACGAATCTGAAATAGCGTCGAGCTTTTCACGAACAGCCTGCTCAAGCATAGGATTGACAATCCCGCTCTCAGCCATAAATGTATCGGTAAACTCAGCGCGAGCCGAGGGGCATGCATCCAGCGCTTCAGCAACGAGTTTCTCCATATAGAGAACCTCAACACCTTCGCTCCTCAGAAGATCCGCAAAGGCATCATGCTCCTTTTGAGCCACATCAAGATAGAAACAGTCGTGAATCCAGACATCATCGAACTCTTCTGCCTTTACGTTCACAAGGTCACGACCGGGGCGGTGAAGCACAACTTTCTTGAGCTTACCAATCTCGCTGTGTACATTCAGTCCTTTAGACATTCCTGTTACTCCATTTCAGCCATGAAACCTACAGGGCAATAAGTCCCGAGATTGCTACGAATACGATATTGATGAGCGACACGACCAAGAAGAATTTCCAAACGGTCTTCCACCACTGGCCAAGCTTGATCTTGCACACGCCCAAACCCGCTACAAGAATGGCGCTAGTAGGACAGATCAAAGACATCGTCGCGCTACCCATGGAGAGAGCCCACACGGCGGCCTCGGGATTAAGGCCCATGAGTTCGGTCAAAGGTCCAAAAATGGGAGCGGTCAGTGCTGCAAGGCCAGATGAGCTGGGAACCAGAATCGCCAGGAGGTTCTCAACCGCATAAAGAAGCGTAGTAAAGAGAACCGCCGGGATGCCGCCCAGACCAGTGGCGAGCGCATTGAGGATGGTATCGATGATCATGCCGTCAGAGGCAATGACAAGGATGCCACGCGCAAGTCCAACGACAATTGCCGAGAAAGCAAAGTCAGCGATACCCGCAACAAATTCCTGAGCGATGACGTCCTGACTAAAGCCCGCAATAACACCAGCCAACAGGCCCATGGCCAAAAAGACCGCAGAAATCTCGTTCATATACCAGCCCTGGGTCACAAGTCCCCAGATGATAAGGCACATACCAGCGATAAATACCGCAAGCACGCCTTTTTGACGACCCGTAAATTCCGCGTCAAGGGCAGATTCATCGGCAGCGAACTCGACTTTCTTGGCGATATCATCCTCAAATGTGATCGATGACTCAGGGTTCTTCTTTACCCTTCGTGCATAGAGGACAACCCAAGTAATTGCAACGGCAGTCAAAACAACCCAGGCAATCATACGCAGCCACAGCTGGGGGTTGCCCTGAATACCAAGAATACCTTGCGCAATGAGAACATTAAACGGATTAATCGTTGAGGCGATGTAACCCGTGCGCGCTCCAACGAACACGACCATGAACGCCGTCATCGAGTCGAAGCCCATAGCCATCATAATTGGCATGAAGATCGCAAAGAACGGGAGAGTTTCTTCCGCCATGCCAAAGCTCGTTCCGCCCAATGCAAAGAGAACCATCGCAATAGGAATAATTAGAATGTCTTTGTTCTTAAAGCGGCGAACGACACGACCCATTCCGCTCGTGATAGCGCCCGTTTTAGTAATAACCTGAAACGAACCGCCCACAATCAAGATGAATGCAACGACCTCAATTGCCTCTTGTATACCGCGCGTTGGAGCCTGAAGAACATCGAAGACGCCTTGTCTGAGATCTACTTCATCCCCGGTTTCCTCGTCAATATATGTCTTTTCACTCTGCTCATACGTACCTGCGACAGTGACTTCACGACCGTTCACCTCCTGACGCTGATAGGACCCAGAGGGAACAATCCACGTGAGAACAGCGAAGATGACCATAAGTGCAAAGATGATCGCATATACGTGCGGGACCTTGAACTGCTTGATGCCTTTCGAACTTTCCGCTGCCATATCTCCTCCTTCATTCCTTTTCCCATCTATCCAGCTGGCACCATAAATGTATGAGGTTGCTCAGCGGTGGTCGGCCAACCATCGCCATCGTGTCGCTTTTCACCTATGAACGGCAGCTAAAGTGACGTTATTAATCAATCTGATATTTAAAATTGATGTTATTTATCAATTACATACGTCTTTTAACTTTTCCGCAACACAACAAGGAACCTGCCTTAGCCTTATATAAAAACCAGCAGGACAGGAGACAGACATGCAAGGCGTACACATAACAAATGAAATCGGTCATTTAAAAGCCGTACTTGTCCATCGACCAGGAACTGAAACACAAAACTACCCTGATGCCGACTTCAGCCAAGTTTTCTCCCTGCGAAAATGGAGCGGTCGTTTTGACCTCGACAAAGCAATATATGAGCACGATTCCATGGTTCAATTGCTTGAGAAGCATGGCGTAGAAACCATTGAAATTAGGGACCTTCTCGAAGACTCACTTGAAACTGAGCCCCAATCACTTAAATGTTTTATTGATGACTACCTCCGTTGCAGTGGGGCAACAGGCAGAGAGTTCCTCGAGACAATAACCCAGCTGTTTGAGAACGCTAAGAACACCCAGGAATTGGTGAATATAGTACTTAACGGCATTCGCTTTGGAGACACTGAGCTATGTTCAAACCAGTCGGAAACACTACGGGCGCTCGTGCACGAGCAATTTGACCCCGCCTCGCTCTTGGTCAATCCCCTCAACACGCTTTTTTTCACTCGTGATCCTGCTGTGGTAGTCGGAGACGGCATCATCCTAAATCATATGTATTGGCCTGAGCGTGATCGTGAGGTCGCCTTATACCGGCAGATATTCACCCACCACAAGATCATGGGAGAAACCCCGGTATGTGATTTGAACAGGAGTAGTTACCATATCGAAGGTGGAGACATTCTTGTTATCAGTGCTAAGACATTATTAGTTGGAATCTCTGACCGAACTGAACCCGCCGCCGTCGAGTCACTTGCCAAAGAGCTCCTGACCTCAAATAAATTCCAGACCACCGAGCTAATTGCGATTCGAGTCCCCTCTGACGGGCTGCGTATCCACCTCGATACGTTCATAAGTAGAATTGATCACGACGCGTTCCTCATCGATCGTGAGATATGCAATGCCGTTGATGCATACAGCATTCAACTAAAACGATCCGGAAAGGGCCTTACGATCACTCCTATCGATCGCACGATTCCGGAAATACTCTCTGCAGCCTGTTGCGAACCAATAAAAGTAATTGACTGCGGAGGCGGGAATCAAACCGCCTACGAAAGAGAGCGCCGGAACAACGCAACGTCTATCCTTGCGCTCTCGCCAGGAAAACTATGCGTATATGAAGAAAACGTTTGGACCAACGAAGCGCTTGAGAAAGCAGGAATGGAATTATTCCCGTTATCCATTGACGAGCTCACCAAAGGCTATGGTGGCACAAACTGTCTATGCCTCCCTCTGTGGCGAGAGGATCTATAGCCATGGGCTTCGGGGCAAATATTCGTAAACTCCGCACCATGGAGCATCTTGGTCAGGCGCAACTTGCAGAGATGTTGGGGGTATCTAAAGAGACCGTTTGTCGTTGGGAAAAAAGTCGGTATGCCCCCCGTGAGCGCCATATTGAAAAGTTACAAGCGCTCTTCGGTTGCACCCGCGATGAACTTGTTGGCGAGGAAAACGGTTTGGCCGTAAAGCTCGCAAATAAAAGAATCGTCACCGACGAAGACCCTGCTATCCACGAAATGGAGGGCGCATTTCCCGTCATCGATATCGAATCGCAAAAGCGCCGCATCACGCACAGCCAACAAAATGCTTGCGCGCCCGTAGACGTAGCCAAGCGTCACCCACATAGCGTTTTCGTTAAAATCAAAGGTGACGAAATGTCCCGCATTTACCCTCCCGGCAGCTTACTACTTGTCGATACCACCGCAAAGCCTTGGAACGGCTGTGCTGTATTGGCGCTCGCAGACGGTAAAACACCGGTAATTAGGCGATTTGCAGAAGGAAACGACATGATTGTGCTGTCGTCCCATTCATATGCAACAGCAAGTCCGGATCTGATGTTTAACAAACGGAGGATTCGAATCATAGGAGTCGTCGTTTGGTATCAAGCGAGCCACGATCACACGCTTAATTAAATCGACTTTCCCAAAAACGACCGTACCGCACAGACAGCTCAAAGCCCCAGCCCAAATGAACTACTTTTTGGCGGCTTTGCGCTCGTCGCGGATGCGGGCGCGGTCCATGGCCGCCTCGACGGCCGAGAAACGGCAGCCGCAGTAGTTCTGCCGATACATGCCCAGCTCGCGCGAACGGCGTGTCGCCTCGGGGTAATACGGGCGAAAATCGCGAATCACCGGGGTGAGCCCATGTGCCGCCGCCAAGCGCTCAAGCACGTCATTGCAGGTATCGAACAGCTGGTACGGCGAGACGGCGAGCGTCGTGCCCACAAACTCAAACCCGCGCTCCTGGGCCACGCGGCACGCCTCGGCCAAGCGCAAGGCATAGCACGCGCGACAGCGACGAGGCCGATCGGCGCCCAGCGGTGCCACGCCGGCCTCCCAGCGCTTCCGGTCCTCCCCCGCCTCGATGAGCTCGATGTCGCCATCGGCACACCACCGGCGCAGCTCGTCCAAACGCCGCTGCCATTCATCGTGAGGCTGAATATTGGGGTTTGTCCAGCAGATTGTGGGCTCAAACCCTTCCTCGCGCAGCAGGCGGACCGGCTCAAGCGAGCACGGCGCACAGCACGCATGCAGCAACAACGGCTTCATCGACATCTCCTCACCCAAAAAAGCGCACGCCGAAGGACGTGTCCTCGCAGGCAACAATGCGGCGGTCGCGCAAGATGGTCCGCACGTAATACCAGTCGCCCACACAGCCCGACAAATGCAAGCCGGCCGCTAGGTAGCACAGCAGCGGATGGCCCGAAAACGCAAACCCCAGGGCAAGCGTTGTCGTCACAACAACCGTCGGTGCCAGGCAAACCGCCACGTACCGCCGGCGAGAATACACAACGCCTTCGGCGCAGGCATAGATCATCGCTGTCTCGCGATTCGCCCCAAAGGTCACCTTCGCGCCTGCAGGCGCCAGCAGCTTAAAAAACACACCGTGCACCAGCTCATGCACGGCGAACGACGCCATTGAGATCGCAGCCAAGCCGACTATCCAGCCCACGACCGCCGTCCAACCGCCCGCGTCAGCCGCATCCAGGTCCGCGGGTCCGCCCAGCAGCATAAACACCGGCACCAGGCACACGGCAAATGCGCCGAGCACGGCCATCCCCCACACAAAGCAGGCGTGCAGAAAATCCTCGTCTTCAAACGCATGTATGTTGGAAATCTCATTCATAGCATCTTAGGATAGCGCCCCTGCCACGTACCCGTCCGCATGTGCGATAATGTCGAACGATATGCACGAATTGACCACCGCGTCGCCAGGCCTTGCGCCCGGCCGCGCTCTCACCATATGCGAAGGAGTCCCATGGCATCCAAATACTCCATGAACGACCGTCCCAGCTGGCCTCGCCGCGCCATCGTTACCGCCGGCGAGCCCTACGGCAACAAGGGCCTTCACTTTGGCCACGTCGGTGGCGTCTTTGTCCCGGCCGACTTCTTCGCCCGCTTCCTGCGCGACCGTCTGGGCCGCGAGAACGTCATCTTCACCTCGGGCACCGACTGCTATGGCTCGCCCATCATGGAGAGCTACCGCAAGCTCAAGGAGAACGAGGGCTACGACAAGTCCATCGCCGAGTATGTCGAGTCCAATCACTCCCGCCAGGCCGCGACCCTCAACAACTACAACATCAGCTGCGATATCTACGGCGGCTCGGGCCTTGAGCCGGCTGCGCAGATTCACAACGAGGTGACCGCAGAGATTATCGAGCGTCTGCACGAACAGGGCACCATCTCCAAGCGCTCCACGCTGCAGTTCTACGACGCCAAGGCCGGCACGTTCCTCAACGGCCGCCAGGTGATCGGCCGCTGCCCCATTCAGGGCTGCAAGTCCGAGAAGGCGTACGCCGACGAGTGCGACCTGGGTCACCAGTTTGAGCCCGAGGAGCTCATCGCGCCCAAGAGCCAGCTCACCGGCGAGGTGCCCGAGCTGCGCCCGGTCGACAACCTCTACTTCGACCTGCCGGCCTACCTCGACTTTATGAAGACCTACACCGCCAAGCTCGCCCAGAACCCGCAGGTTCGCTCCGTGGTCTCCAAGACCATGGAGGAGTGGCTGCTGCCGGCACAGCTCTACATCCAGAACAAGTTCCGCGAGGCCTTCGACGCCGTCGAGGACCAGCTGCCCGAGCACACCGTGCTGGAGCCCGAGGGCAACAAGAGCAGCTTTACCGTCACCTTCCCCAGCTGGAAGGAGCGCGACGACGCCCACGCGGTGCTCGCCAACGGCGGCGTGCGCTTCCGCAGCGGCAAGGCGCTCGTGCCCTTCCGCATCACCGGTAACATCGACTGGGGCGTTCCGGTACCCGAGGTCGACGGTGTGAACGACGTCACCTGCTGGTGCTGGCCCGAGAGCCTGTGGGCGCCCATCAGCTATACGCGCACCGTGCTCGCACGCGATGCCAAGGCCGCCGGCGTAACTGAGGGTGTCGCCGCCCAGGATGCCGCCCTCATGGGCGAGCCCGCCGCCGATTCCACGCAGGTCCCCGCGCCCACCTATCAGCACAGCTCACTCGACTGGCGCGACTGGTGGTGCTCGGACGACGCACAGATCTACCAGTTCATCGGCCAAGACAACATCTACTTCTACTGCATCGCGCAGACCGCCATGTGGGAGGCCCTGGGTTGGGACCTCACGCAGAGCACCGTCAGCGCCTGCTACCACCTGCTCTACATGGGCAAAAAGGCCAGCTCGTCCTCGCAGACGCCTCCCCCGCCGGCAGACGACCTGCTCAACCACTACACCTGCGAGCAGATGCGCGCGCATTGGCTGTCGCTCGGCCTGTCCGAGAAGCCGGTGAGCTTTAGCCCCAAGGCATACGACACGCGCGTGACCGGCAAGGACAAGGACGGCAACGAGGTGCGCGCCTGCGACGACAAGCGCGTCATCGATCCGGCCCTTAAGGAGAGCGCTCTTTTGACCGGAGTGTTCAACCGCCTGGCCCGCAGCTGCTTCTACGGCGTTGCCGTCAAGGAGGGCGACGAGAGCCCGTACCGCAACGGTTGCATTCCGGCCGGCACCGCCTCCGCCCCTGTGGTCGAGGCTGCCGAACAGGCCGCCCTTGCCTTTGAGCAGGCCATGTACAAGTTCGAGACGCACCGCGCGCTCGCCGTGTGCGACGACTACCTGCGCGCCGCCAACAAGCGCTGGAGCGACGCCTCCAAGGCCGCCAACAAGCTCGAGGGCGAGCCGGCCAACGCCGCCATGAAGCAGGCCCTGGTCGACGCCTTCACCGAGCTGCGCGTGGCGACCGTGCTCATGCACGGCATCGTCCCAGCTGGCTGCGAGCTCATCTGCGAGTACTTCGACGTCGACCCGGTCGCCTTCTTTAGCTGGGATAACATCTTTGCCTCCACGGACGAGTTTATGGAGAGCCTGGGCGAGAAGCCCGGCGAGCACCGCGTAAAGCCGCTGCCTCCGCGCTTCGACTTCTTTAGCAAGCACGAGAGCCAGTACTAAAACACGCCAGCAGCAGCGTACCCGGAAAGTAGTCAAATTGGGACGGGAAGGAAAGACGGATGTCGAAGCCGCGTCGTCGTAGGCAGAAAAAGCAGGTTAAGCCCGAGCTCAAGCTTAGGCAGTTTGCCGCCACCGAGCTTTCCGATCAGCTTGCCGCCCAACACTCCGCCGTCGACCTGCCGCGCTTTATGGTCGACACGATTGCTGGCGCCTATACGCCTGCCGATGCCGAGCTCATGATCGAAGGCTTTGGCGCCGCAGCCGCGCGCCCGGTCACGCTGCGCGCCAACACGCTCAAGGCGACCGCCGAGGACATCGCTGCGGCGCTCGATGCCGCCGGCATCGCCCACAACCCCGTTGCCTGGTACCCAGAAGCCTTTGTCCTGCCCGAGGCCCAGGTTTCCGATCTGTGGGATCTCGACATCTACCGCGACGGCAAGATCTACTTGCAAAGTCTGTCGTCCATGATGCCGCCTTTGGTATTAGGCGCTCAGGCCGGCGAGGACATCTTGGACATGTGCGCGGCCCCCGGCGGCAAGACGACGCAGATCGCCGCCCTCACCCAGGGACAGGCGCACCTCACAGCCTGCGAGATGAGCATTCCCCGCGCCGAAAAGCTCGAGGCCAACTTGGGCCGCCAGGGCGCCAAAAACGTGCCCGTCATGCGCATCGACGCACGCGAGCTCGACGAGTTCTTCCGCTTTGACCGTATCCTGCTCGACGCCCCCTGCACCGGCACGGGCACCGTCATCAGCGGCAACGAAAAGAGCCTGCGCGGCCTCACCGAACAGTTGCTCGTTAAGTGCGCCCGCTCGCAGCGCGCGCTTCTGGACCGCGCCATGGGGGCCCTCAAACCGGGCGGCACGCTCGTCTATTCGACCTGTTCGATCTTGCCGCAGGAAAACGAGGATGCCCTGCAAGAGGCCCTCGACAAGCACATGGACTGCGAGCTCATCCCCCTCGACGGCACGCCAAGCGAAAGCGAAGCGCGTCGCGCCCAGGGTGCCGGCGAGGATCCGCATATCGAGTGCAACGCCCTTACCGAAGCCATTGCCGAAGGCCACGTCTCGGCCATTGCCAACGGCATGCCCGGCACGCTGACCATTCCGCCCAGTCGCGACTTTGAGGGCTTCTATATCGCCCTGGTCCGAAAACGCAGCTAGCGCACGGATTCAAAACTCAACAAGCTATCGCCGTGCGCGCCTGTCCTGCTGGTCCTCATGCCGCGCAAGCGCTTCACGCTCCTTGCGCTCAGCCTTTTTGCCCTTAATGGCCGTGACCGCAAAGTAGATGACCGCGGCGGCAACGATTGCGCCCACGCATAGGCCAATCGAGCCCAACATTGCCGAGAATTCCATACCGCGTCACCTCTCTTTTGTATACGGGACATTCAAGATAGCACCTCGATTCCCGCCACCACAGCTCCTTCACGTTCGCCGGCCCTTCAGTCTAACGGATGGCGCAGCGGGGAAAAATCAACTCGTCAAACGATTTAGCACTCGCAACGCCGGTCGTACACTGCCGACCGCACAGCATAGAAACGGACCGCCATGGATTCTCTCAACGATTTGAACGAACGCGTCGACGCCTTTGTCGGCACCAGCTCCTTCGACACGCCTGCCGCGGCAAACGACCAAGCTCCCATCGATGTACCCGCCGAGGTTCACGAGGACATCGTCGCCTCGGTCGATTTCTCCGAGGTCGAGCTCGCAGACGAGTTCACCGAGCCCCAGGTAGCCGTGACCCCCAACGGACTGCTCCCCATGGAGCCACTGCCCATCGACGGACGTTTACGCAAGGCGGCCCTTCGCATGCCCGACGAGATCGAGGAGGCCAGCGGCTTTACGCTCTTTGGCCGCCGCATCAAATCGCTCATCTACACCACCGACGTGGCGGTCATCCGCAATTCCAATGCCGACGCCGTGTTTGCCGTCTACCCCTTCACGCCGCAGCCCGCCATTACGCAGGCGCTGCTGACCGTTGCCGAGTGCCCGGTCTTTGTGGGCGTTGGCGGCGGCACCACCACCGGTAAGCGCTCCGTGCAGATGGCGGCCGTCTCCGAGATGCAGGGCGCGGCGGGCTGCGTGGTCAATTCCCCCGCTACCGCCGAGATGGTCGAGCACATCACCAACATCGCCGACATCCCCGTCATCGCCACGGTCGTTCGCTGCGACGACGATGCTCACGCCAAGGTGCGCGCCGGAGCCAAGATCCTCAACATCGCGGCCGGCAAGAACACGCCGCAGGTCCTGCGTGAACTGCGCGAGCACTATCCCAACCTGCCGCTCATCGCACCGGGCGGCAAGACGCCCGAGAGCATCCGTGAGACCATCGCTGCCGGCGCCAATGCCATCATCTGGACGCCGCCTTCGGCCCAGCAGCTTCAGACCGACATGATGCAGCGCTATCGCAAGATGAAGGAAGACGCCACGCCCGTCATCTCGCGCGACGATGTGCCCATTATCGACCAGGTCGCCGCCGCCGAGGTCAGCCAGGTCGAGAACATGAATCCCGATGTGCCGATCCCCGACGAAGTCATCGAACGCGTCGCTTCGATCCACGATCATATCGAGGAACGTCGCGCCAACCGCGGACTCAAGCCCTCGCTGCACGGCTTCTTCTTCCGCGGAAAGAAACGCTAGCCGCAACAGCAAGGCCTGCCCCGCAAACAACGGGACGGGCCTTTTTCTGTTATCGAATGTCAGGAGAACAGGCGTAGCCGTTAAAACCGTCAGCCAGCCCACAAACGTTAGTCCACGCGCTTGTCACCCATAAAGAAGACGGCCACCGTGCCGGGGCCGGTATGCGAGCCAATCAGAGCACCGATGCTATTGATCTCGATCTTGCCTTTGAGCTGCGGAACCTGTTCCTCTATCAGTGCCGCAACGGCCTCGGCGTCCTCGCGGCACGCCGAGTGCGACATGATGCACTTGCCCGAATAGTTCGCGCCGTCCTGCACATGCGCCATCACGGTCTTGGCCATCTCGGAGATCGCGCGCTTCTTGGTGCGAATCTTCTCGCGTGGCGCCAGCTCACCTTCGCAATCGACCGTCATGAGCGGGCAAATCTTGAGCGCCGTGCCGATGATCGCGCTCGCGGCCGAAATGCGACCGCCGCGCAGGTAACTCGACAGATCGGTCGAGAAGAACCAGTGGTGCAGGTTGAGTTTATGCTCCTCAATCCAAGCGGCCGTCTCGTCGAGCGAAGCGCCGCTATCGCGAACGTCGGCGGCACACTCCACCAGCAGGCCAAAGCCCGAAGACGCCGCCAACGAATCGATGACGCGCACCTTACCGCCCTGGGGATAGCGATCCGCGAGCATCTGCGCCGCAACGCAGGCCGATCCATATGTGCCCGAAATACCCGACGACAACGTCAGGTGCAGCACGTCTTTACCCTCGGCAACGAACGGCTCCCAGAACTCCTCGTACTCACCCACGCTCACCTGAGACGTCTTGGGCATAGCGCCCGCGGCAATCTGGGCAAAAAACTCGTCCGGCGTAATCGACTGATACAGATCGTCCGTATAGACAACATCGTCGATCTCGTAATGAAAACACACGACAGAAATATTACGCGACGCAAAGAACTCACGGGTTCGATCGGCGGCGGATTCACAGGTCAGGACAAAATCACTCATATGAGGCTCCTTACTCATTGCTGCGTAAATTATTGCACAGCAAGCGTGAATACGGTACAAATGTCCACTATTTACCAAATTGAACCAAAGATAGTGAACATCTTTACCGTCATCATCTCTATCGATCCCGGAGGCATGCGTCTGCAAAAACGACCCTGCGTCTCCACTCAACCGCCATATCTACCTCAACTAAATCGATTTACCAAACCGTTCGGCCAACAATTCGACCTCCCATCCCCAATCGAAACAAAAGCGGCGCATACTGATAAACGTTTGACGCTGTTTGTCAGTTTTACCAACCACATCGGAAGGTGCTTCATGGTCGCATTCGATCGCAATCCGCAAGACTTCAAGTATCTGCGCCTGCTGTCGAGACAGTTCCCCACCGAGCAATCCGCATTCACCGAGATCATCAACCTCTCGGCCATCCTCAACCTACCCAAGGGCACCGAGCATTTTATGAGCGATGTGCATGGCGAGTACGAAGCCTTTATGCACATCCTCAACAACTGCTCGGGCGTCGTACGCGAGCATGTCGACGAGATCTTTGGCGACACGCTCTCCTTTGACGAAAAGGGCGAGCTGTGCACGCTCATCTACTATCCGCGCGAGAAGATCGATCTTGTCCGCAGCCGGCGCGAGGACTCGCCCACCTGGTACAAGACCATGCTCGACCAGCTCATTGTGGTTGCCCGCTCGCTTTCGAGTCGCTACACCCGCTCCAAGGTGCGTAAGGCCATCCCGCGTGATTACGCCTACATCATCGACGAGTTGCTGCACACGCATCCAGACGAGAACAACTACCGCGTGCGTTATCACGAGCGCATTATCGAATCCATCTTGGAGACCGCCAGCGCCGACGACTTTATCGAGTCGCTTGCCTCGCTCATCAAGCGCCTCGCCGTCGACCACCTGCACTTGGTGGGCGACATTTTCGACCGCGGTGGCGGCGCGGCCAAGATTATGGACCGCCTGCTCACCTATCATTCGCTCGATATTCAGTGGGGCAACCACGACCTGCTGTGGATGGGCGCTGCGGCCGGTGAGCCCGCCTGCATCGCCACGGTGCTGCGCAACAACCTGCGCTACGACAACTACGAGATTCTCGAGAACGACTATGGCATCTCGCTGCGCGAGCTTGTCGCCTTCGCCGACGCCACCTATACCGCCGGCGAGTCCATCACCCCGCTGATCAAGGCCATCAACGTGCTGCTCTTTAAACTCGAGGGCCAGATTATCCAGCGCCACCCCGAGTTCGACATGACCGACCGCCTGCTACTCGACAAGATCGACCACAACACCGGCACAGTCACGCTTGCCGACGGCAGCGTGTGGCCGCTCACGACCAACGACTTCCCCACCGTCGACCCAACGGACCCTTACACACTCACGCCCCAGGAACAGCACATCATCGACAAGCTCGTGTCCGAATTTGTCACCGCCGATCACCTGCATCGCCACATCGATTTCCTCTATACCCACGGCTCCATGTATAAGGTCGCCAACGGCAACCTGCTGTTCCACGGCTGCGTGCCGCTCAACGAGGACGGTACCTTTAGCAGCATGAACTGTCTGGGCACCTGGCACGCTGGCCGCGATTATCTCGATTTTTGCGACCGCATCGCCCGCCGCGCCTGGCGCGTGGGCGACCGTGACGCCCTCGACTGGATGTGGTACCTGTGGATCGGCTTTAACTCACCCGCCAGCGGACGCCTGGTGCGTACCTTTGAGCGCGCCTATATCGCCGATAAGAGCACCTGGGTCGAGCCGATGGACCCGTACTTTACGCTTACCAAGTCGCCCTCGGTCTGCGACGACATCATGCACGAGTTCGGCGTTGCCCCCATGGCATGTTCGCCGACCGGCCACATCATCAACGGCCATACCCCGGTCAAAACCACCAAGGGCGAGCAGCCCATCCGCGCCAACGGTAAGCTGCTGGTCATCGACGGCGGTTTCTGTCGCGCCTACCACCCCAAAACGGGCATCGCCGGCTACACGCTCATCTCGAGCTCGCGCGGATGCCGCCTCAAGTCGCACCAGGCCTTTACCACCGTTGCCGAGGCACTCACCCGCAACGTTGACATCGAAAGCGAGACCAACCGCTTTGACGAGGCCGACCGCCGCCGCATGGTCAGCGATACCGACACTGGCGCCAAGATCCGCAGCCAAATCCAGGACCTACGCCAGCTGCTCGATGCATATAGAAACGGTGCTATCGAGGAGCGCGCCTAGCCCCGCCTGCGGGGATTGGCTAAACTTGCTGAGTTTGTAATCCCCGCGGCGCTCCGGCGCCACTCTAAGGCAGGTACCATGCAAAAGCTCCTTGCGCAGATCATGAAGTTTGGCGTCGTCGGCATCGTCGCCACCGTCATCGACTTTGGCATCATGAATCTGCTCCACTACGGTCTGGGCCTTAATATCCTGATCGCCAATACCAGCGGCTTTATCGTCTCGCTCATCTTTAACTACGTCGCGAGCATGAAGTACGTGTTTGCGCACAAGGAGGGCATGAGCCGCCGCCGCGAGTTCATCATCTTTGTCGTGCTGTCCGTGATCGGCTTGGCGCTCAACAACGGCATCGTGCTTGCGCTCAACGCCGGCCTGGGGCTCGAGGCCAATATCGCCAAGATTTGCGCCACCGCGCTTGTTATGGTCTACAACTTTGTGACCCGAAAGATCTTCCTGGAGGGCGACGAGACCAAGTAGCTCGACCTCCTCGTTGCACTACGGGGCCCACGGACGATGCGCATCGAGCGCTGCGTTGTTCGTGGGCTTTGCTCGTTTACGGTAAGATTTGCAACGTTTGCGGATTACCTCTTGAATATTTGGCGAGTTCGTATAGTTCTTGGCAAAGCCCTTACGTTTCCCTTGCAAAAGCTCTAAAGTATCTCGTTGCTCGATTCATCAACGCATTGGATGTGATTACGTGCGCAAGGCACTGGCACAACCTCATACCAAGCAATTCCTCAAGTTCGCTGTCGTGGGTCTTATCTCCTTTGGCATCGACTGGGGCTTGCTCATTGCGCTCGTCGAGCTGTTCCACCTCGACTTTTTGATGAGCACCACGATCTCGTTTATCACGTCCGTCGTGGTCAACTACTGGCTCAGCATGAAGTACGTGTTCGACCACCGCGAGGGCATGAGCCGCAAGCGCGAGTTCACGATCTTCACCATCCTGTCGGTGATCGGTTTGGGCCTCAACGACCTGTACATGTTTGTGGGCGTCACGTTTTTGAGCATCGGCTACCAGGCCATGAAGGCCATCGCAACGTTCCTGGTCACCTGGTATAACTACTTTAGCCGTCGCTTCTTCCTCGAGGGCGCACAGTCATAGTTTGCTCGACATTTGCTTGAATGTATAACCGGTTGGAATTCTCATTCCAACCGGTTTTTTGTTTGCCGAGAGACCCGGCAACCCAGTCCTCTACGCATGAAAAACGGGCGGCCCGGATGTTTGTCCGAACCGCCCGTTTGGCGCGTTATGTCGAGGTATCTAGCCCGTTACGTAATACCAGACTACGCTGTCGCCGTTAGATAGGACGTAGTTGCTGCACGCCGTGTTGGGCGCCACACCGTTAACGGAGTACATCCAGCCGCTCGTGCCACCATGCTCCTTCTCGGCCAAACCGCCGATAGCGGCGACATACGTGCCGTACGACGAGCCATGCGCATTCACGGAAAGGCCCAAGGCGCACAGGGCATCGTAGGCAGTTGCGCCCTCGTTAAAGGTGAAGGTGCCACCAGAAGACACAGGATTGCCCACGGCGCTCGATGTGACCGCAACCGTCACCGTAACGTAGCCAGACTGCTGCGAGCCGCCCTGATTGCCCGCAGAGGCGCCGCCACTGTTGGATGCAGATCCACCGCCAGACACCGAGCCGCCGCCCGAAGAAGAGCCGTCAGAAGAACTCGATCCACCGGTGGATTCAGAGCCCTGTCCAGCAGACGCGTTGTTGGACGTCTCGCCGTCCTTGCTTTCAGACTTCTTCTCCTTCGAATCCTTTTTTGAGTCCTTCGACCCGTCCTTCGCATTGTCCGAAGATTTGGAGTCCTTGGGCGCAGCCTTGCCCGAAGCGGTAATCGAGCCGGAAACCGACGCATCCTTGGCAACGACGCTCTCCCCTGTCACAGCCTGAGCGATCCAATCGATGGACCATGCACCGCTGGAAGAAGGTTGGACAAAACCCAGCGACACAACGATCAAGACGATGCAGACGGCCGTCAGAGCGCCAAGCAGCGTCCTGCGCCGAGGGGCGGACGCCGCCGAGGCGGCGCCCTTTTTCTTTGCATCGTCGAGTTGAATGAACGACGAGTCGGGCTGCTTGGAGTCGGCGTCCTGAGGTTTATTGGACACAGTCCTCACCTACCGACGCTTGGTGAATACGAACACACCGATGACGGCAAGACCGATCACGCCGGCCGCCACACCAGCGATGGCGAGCGGATTGAAGCCAGACTGCTGCACAGGAGCCTCAGCGGACTTCTTATCAGACTTCTTGCTGTCCTTCTTGTCGGACTTGTCGGAATCCTTCTTGGAATCCTTGCCGTCCTTGGTTTTGGTCTTGGTCGTGGTCGACGACACAGGCTTCTGCCCAGGCGAAACGGCACCGCCGCTCTGCTGGCCGTTTGTGCCGTTACCGGGGTCAGAACCAGCACCGGCATTACCCGAGCCGCCATTAGAGCCAGAGCCACCGCTACCGCCAGGGTTAACGGCATTCTTGGTCCACTTGGCATAGAGCGTCATATCGGCCGTCACGACGTCCTTGGCGAAGTCCCACTTCTCGCCTTCGGCGGTGTACCAGCCGAGGAACGTATATCCGTCGCGGGTTGGGGCAGCCGGCTCGGAAACCATCTTGTTCTTGGCAACATAACGCGGTGCGACGTACGAACCGCCCTGTGCATCGAACGCAACTCTCCAGGACTCGGCACCCGCTAGCTTAAAGAGGCGTCCCGAGTCATTGGCGTAGTACAGGTTGCCCTTCTCATCACAGATGATAGAAGCGGTGCAGTATTCACGATACTTTGCGTCGGGCGTGAATATCATTTGCGCCGCATCGTCGCCCAGTTTATAAGCGTAAACGCCACCGGGTAGAGCGTTGCAGGTGAAGTACACGTACGTGTCGTTACCTTGAACCGAGACGAGTGGGGTACTCTTGGACTCGCCCTTGTCTGCGCGGATGCTCTTTTTAACGCTCATAGTGCTCAGATCGATGACAGAGAGCGTTCCGTAACCCTCGATGTCCATGCCGCAGACATACGCCAGGCCGTTGCTCACTGCCGGCGTAGAGGTGGAGATGGCCGCGAAGGCAACGGGCTTGCCCTCGAGGGTCAGCTTGTCCCCGCTGCGACGAATCTTGTAGAGCGTTCCGTTATCGCGGGAGACCGCGAGATACGTGCCATCGCCGTTCTCGCCAACCTCGACGGCAATGATGCCGGAGCGAACGGGCGTGCCTACGCTTACGCTCGAGAGCTCTTTGCCGTTGGAGCCATCAATGAGGGCAACCTTACCGGACTCGTTACCGATGATGATGTCGTCACCGGAGGCCGCAGCGCCCGCCCAGTAGTAGCCCTCGTTCTCGTTGGTCTCGGACTTCTTTTTGTCTGTTGTCCAGTCCACTTTGCCGGAAGCCAGGTCAACGCACACGAGCGCACCTTCTGAACCGTCGACAACAGTGAAGCCTGCGTAGGCCTTGCCGCCGGAGATGGTCACGGACGTGAGAGCTTGGGTATCTTTGATCCCGAGCGAAGGGGTCTTGTATCGACAGGCTATCGAGTACTGCCCATCCTTCTTGTCCAGAACAAAAATGCCGAGCGAGCCGTCCTCAAAAGGAACAACCAGATAGCCGTCTTTATAGGCGGGACGGCAGAAGTAGCCAATGTTCGCGCCAATAGAGCAGCTCGCAAGCTCCTTCTTTCCGGTTTCAGAATCTATGAGCACAATGCGGTTGCCCTTAACCGCGCAAATATTACCGTCGATAATGAGCAAGTCCGAAACGCCTTTTGCATCGCCCTTGATATCCGCGGGCTCATCCCACGCAGATTCAGCCGCACCAGACGGAGTCGGCACTTCGGCAACCGAGCCATTGACTTTGCCGCCGGCAAACGCAGGCCAGGCAGAGTCGAAGTTAGACTTAGGCGCGTTGGGGTCGGTCGTGAGGGCATCGGGGTCAGGCAGCTTGTCGCCAGCCGTATAGACCCAGGCGATAGACTTCGCGTCCTTCAGCTGGACGCCGCCCGCGCCCAAATCGGAAGGCTTGCCATCGATAAAGAGCTTCCAGTAAGCCCCAGTCGTGGAGTCCCAAGCGAGCGTTCGCCCATCAAACGGCGATGTAATTGAGTTGAGGAACCAGCCCCATGCACCCGTACCATAATTCGCAGAGATGCCACTCTGCTTGAAGGCAAGTTCAGTCGCATCAGCCACGGTCGCGGTATCAACCATGGTGTAGTCAGCTGCAGGCGCCCACGTCTGAACATTACCGCCGCTGTCAACACCGATAATCTGCAGGGAAGCCTTTGCCTGCCCAGGCATAGTACCGTCAGAGCCGTAGACCCAGGAAACTTTGTCACCGGCCTTGAGCGTGTAGTTACCGGCGCCGACATTGGCCTTCTTGCCGTTGACAAAGAACTGCCAGAATTTCCAAGTGGAAGCGTCAACCTGTTCGGTCGAGAGCTTTACGTCCTCATCAAACGGAGAGGTGAGCGAGTTGAGGAACCAGCCGTAGGAGCCCGTCCCAGTGTTGGCGCCAATGCCAGCCTGCTTGAACACCTGCTCAGAGAGCTCCGCCGCGGTCGAGCCCTCCTTCACTTGGATAGTCGTGGGCTGAGCCCAGGTCTGCTGGCTACCGTCCTTAGCCTGGCCAACAACCTCGCAGCTCACGGAGAGCTGGTCGGTGGGCGCCGGGTCGCCGTACTTGGAGTAGCACCAGACGACCGAGTCGCCGGCCTCGAGCACGTAGCCGCCCGCACCAACCGATGCGGCCGTGCCGTTGATGAAGAGCTGCCAGTACGCTCCGGTCTGCAAATCATAGCCAAGCGTTTGGCCCGCGTCGACGGGCGAGGTGATGGAATTGAGGTACCAGCCCCAGGTTCCCATGCCGTAATCGGCGGTGAGGCCGTGCTTCTTGAAGAGCGCCTCAGAGAGGTCGGCGGCGGTAAACCCCGTTTTTAACGTATACGGCTCGGCGGCGGTCCAGGTCTGCTGGTTGCCATCGGCATCGATGCCGATAACCGAGCATGTTGCTGTAACCTCGGGGCTATCTTGACCGCTCGTGCCCCGAACCGTGATCTTTGCCGATACGTCCTGGTTAGCAAGCTTGGCATACGTGGCATTGTCGGGATAGCGCTTAGCATAGCGAGCGTACTTCTCGCTCGTCAGGCGCGAGGAAACGACAACCTTCGTGTTGTACTGCGGCTGCGTGACCTTGAGATTCTCTGCGGAGACAATAGAGCTGTTGCTCGACTTAAACAGACGCCAATCCTGCCCGGACATCGCGTCATAGCCAGGCAGATCCACCGGAACAATACCAAGGGACGTCGAATCGGTCGTCGCCTTGTCGTAGCTCCACGCGAGCTTACCGTCGGCATCGAGATACGCCTTCTGGAACGCGTGCATGTCACCGGTGACAGCAGCGGCATCCTGACCGTTAAGGATGGCAGCAGCGTAGCCAGCCTTGGCCTGCTCCATAAGAGAAAGCTCGGCATCGAGCTCGCCCTGGTCCTGCGGAGCAATCGCAAAGTCGAGGGTCTTGCTTGCCGTGACCTCGGCGTTGGACTTATCGGTCACCGTAAGGGTGATCTTGGTCTTCGCCACCTCGGCGCCAGGCAGCGGCTGGTAGACCGTGCCCTTGTAACCGTTAAACGTGATGTCATCGGTGCTGGCGGAGTACTCGACCTTGTAGTACTTGCCGTCGATATTAAGCGTGCTCGTGCGCGGCATCTGCAGGTCGGCGGTCAAGCCGTCCTTGTTGGCGACCGCGTCGGTGCCGGAGTACTTGATGTTGTCGTAAGTAAACGCCGCGTCGACCTTCTCCTGCAGCGCCTTCTTGTCGGCGGCGACCTTCTCGGGATCGCCCTTGACGGTCACCGTGAAGTCGTGCGCGCCCTTAACGTCAGACGGGCCACCGCTCACAAACGAAACGGTCGCGGTCAGCGTTACGGTGCGATCGCTCGAAACGCGCGTCACCTTGCCGGTGTAGTCGTCCCAGCCATAACCGGAAGGCCAAATGACATCGCCGTCGGAGCTCTTCCATTCAACCTCGAACTTGCTCTTGGAGCCTGCGCGGTACGGAAGCGTGAGATTCGACGTGACGGACTCGGCCGAATCGCCCGAAGCGTAGCCTATGGCAATTTGCTCGGCAGCATCGTCGAGCATCTGCTGAACGCGGGCTTCGTCCCAAGCAACCTGCACTGTCTTGCTGGGCTGATAGTATTCGGTTTCGTCGCCACGCGACAGCTCAAACACGACCTCGGCGCTACGCAGACCGTCGATGTTGTAACCGGTATAGTCGTTGGGGTCAATGAAGAAGAAGGTCACATCGCCGTTGGTCTTATCCTGAGCGTCGGAGATACCGACCGTGGCTTTGTCATCCTCTGCATTAAAGGCAACGCCGCCCTCGGAGACCTTGACGTCAATATCGGTAAATCCCAGATCGGCAAGCTGCACCTTCAGCGCGTCATTGACGTTGCCGCCCTTAGCGCTGTAATCAACGGCGATCTGTTTATTGGCATCGTTGAGCTTTTGGACTGCAGCCTCAAGCGAGCCTGCGGCGATAACCTTGTTGGTGGAGACGAGCTCGACCGTCGAGCTTCCGCTCGTGGCGACAGCCTTCAGATACTTGCCAGCAGCAGATGCCGAGACCGTCGCCTCGGCGCCCGACATATCGGACAGCAGCGTCCAGTCGGCCGCGGGAGCCTTCGCGTCGTCGGCCGCATACCAAGCAACAGTCGCCTGACCGGTGACGTCGATACCGTTAGTGGCCGAACCGTCGGCGCGCTTGGCCTGCGCCGTCGCCTTAACGCTATCGCCCGCGACGAGATGGGTCGAATTGCTATTGATCTGCGGCGCAGTGGTCACACGCAGCAGGTTATACTCCCCCGCCGCGGTAACGCTATCGGGCGAAACCCACTCAACGGTGTTATCGAGCGCGCTCGCGGTGACCTTGATCTTCTTGCCGACAAGCGCATCCGTAATAGTCAGGCTGCCATCAGTCGTATCGACGCCGTCGGTGAGCTCGGTCCAATCGGTACCGTTCTCGCTCGCGTACCACGCCATGGTGAGGTCGGCATCATCGGGCACGTCCTTGGTCGAGCCCGACCAAGGACCCGGAACCTGCACGCTCGGTGTGATCTTTGAACCCACGCTCAGCGTAACGTTCTTATCGGCAAGCTCAATGCCCGCCAGCTTGTACTGGCCCTTAAGCGTCACGGGGCCAAGCGGAGCAACAGACTGCGTGCCGCCGGAGGAGCTCTTCTTCTGCGTGCTGAAAACGGTATTTTCGCTCGTCACCTTTACGCGCAGATACTTGCCGGCATAGGCGGCGTCAACGGTATAGGTGGCCTCGGTAGCACCGGGGATATCGGTGTAAGCGGAGTCGAAGCTCGAGCTACTATTTGCATACTGCCACTGGTAGGTCACATTATCGGTGCGGTCGATATAGCTGTACTTCGAGCCGTCCTTTTTGCGCACCTTGGTCTTGAGCTTATCGCCCACGTGCACGCCGTTGGTGGCAGGAGAGCCCTCAAACTGCACGTCGTAAAGCTCAACCTGACCCGCAACCGAGACAGGACCTGCCGCATAGTAGGGCTTCTCCTCGCCATAGCCGCCATTGGCCTTAGCCACGACGTAGTAGCCCTTAAGGGCGGCGGTCACCGTCAGGGTGTTACCGGTCTCACCCTCGATAGGCGTGTTGCACGAGCTCGCGTATTTCGCGGTGCCCTTATACCACTGCCACGTGACATGCGAATCGGTGGTAACGTCGGTGGAACCCGCCTTGGCGGTCGCCGTAATCGTGGAGCCAACCTCGACTTTGCCCGAAGTCGGGCTCATAGTCACGCTCGTGATATTAATTGAACCGGCAGCAGCAATGAGAGCGCCCGTCGAGTTGGTCATGCTCGAAGAGCCGATCTTCGAAGACACCTTGCACTTGAGGTACTTGCCACCCAAAGCATCGGTTAGCTCGAGGGTCTCACCCGTGGCACCCGCAATGTCGGCATACGTGCCACTCTTGGTGTCAGAACACTGCCACTGATAGTTGAGCTTGCTCGCGTCGACGAACGCGCCGGACGCACCGCCCTTCTCCTTGGCGCGAGCCTTAGCGGTATCCCCCACCGCAAAGACGCTCGTGTTGTCCTTGGTGTTAACGATGGACACGGCCGAAATCTCGACCGCACCGGCCTGTTTGACCTTGCTGGAAGTGGTCTTGTTCACCGTGTTGACGCCAGCGTTGGCCTCGACCCTGATGTACTTGCCCTCAAGGTCGTCGGTTACCGTGAGGGAAGCGCCCGTCTCGCCCTCGATCTTGGTAAAGCCCGAGGACCGCGAGGTGGATGCGGACCACGTGTAGGTAACCTTGGCGTCGGCGGGGGCTTGCTGATAATAGCTTATGTACGGAGTCGCCGTCAGGGTATCGCCTATGCTCGGCGTGTCGCTATTCAGCTTGACGCTGTTAAGCTCCATCTGACCGGCGCCCAGCACGGGACCGGGGATGTTGTTGGCATTGATACCCGAGCCGTACGAAACCGAGGGGCCGAAGTAATCCTTGCCATCCACAGTCACCTTGCAGATGAAGTACTTGCCCACCATCGCATCGGTGACAGTGAGGGACTGCTCGTAGCCTACGACCTCGGTGTAGTCAGCGACATTGCTGCTGGCCCTAGTCGTGCCGGCGAGCCAGGTGTAAGTCCAGGTGCCGGGATTGACAACGGACTCAGTCGAAGTGCCGTACCAGTCGTCCTCGACCTCATCGTACATATTGGCCCAGAGCGTATCGCCCGCTTTGAGCGGGCCGGACTTCGTGGAATACGAGTTGCCATCATCCTTGGAATCCTGGATGAAGACCTTGGCCTCGCTCGAAAGCGTTGTGGCGGACGCGGCGGCAACGGCGTTCTTCTGCTCCGAAGCAGCAGGCATCGCAGCAGAGCTCTCGGACTCAGTCGCGTTGTCTGCGGCGGTGTCAGCACTATTCGCGGAACTCGCAGTTGCGCCCTGATCTGCGTCGGCGCCATCGTCAGCAGCGCTCGCCGGCGCACTGTTCGCGCCGGCATCGGCGGCAGTAGTGCCCTCGTCGGCCGTCGCGCCCTCGCCACCCGTCGTAGCCTGAGCCACGGCATCGGCAATGCCCTCAGCGCCCTCGGCCCAAAGTTGCGCCGGCGTGGTGCCAAAAGCCATGGCAAAAGCCAGGAACGCCACCAGACCGCGCTTGGCTACGCCACGGGCAATCGCTCCATGGCGACGCCACGAGGCGCGCTGGCACTCGTCCTCAAACATATCCATTTGTCTCCTATTGTCTGAACTTGGAGCATTGCCCAGCGGCTGCCCCACGTCATCGCGCACATTGCGCTCGAGTACCCCCATCGGGGTCCTCCTTCCCTCCAGAGCCCAACGCGTACCGGCGGCATGCGCCGCGGCCGCGTGCAAGATGGGAGGCGATCCGACTTAACCTTACCGACCCGAGCACGCCGTCCGATCTGCGACGCGACCATCCCGGGCCAAGAGGAATTACGGTTACTGGTACAGCCGGGGACTTGCACCCCGATTCTCCCAAACGCGCAGGAAAACCACGCATTCGTGCGTCTCCGCACCACCATCTAGGCCATCGATTATTACTGTCGATATGGTAGCACGCAAAAGGGCCCCGCACACAGGCGAAGCCCAAGGTAAAAGCTATGGTTTGCGATAGAAAAGGGTGAGGATGGAATGCCGAGCAAAATAACCCGTTTCCCCCGACCCCGGAAAATCGCTAGCGCTTGCCGCCGTGGCTGTTACGCCAGATCTCGCGGCCCAGCATCAGCGCCAGCACCAGCGCGCTCACGTAGCCCATAAAGCCAATGACCGGGATACCAAACACAACCGGCTCGATGCGCGCGTAGTACACCACCGACGAGCCGATAAACAGGCCGGCAATCACAATTGCCATCGACATGCGGTCGATAATTCCACCCAGCTGCCGCAGCACCTTATCGCTGCTCATGATCTGCGTGTTTACCTTAAGCTGACCGCGCGTGAGCATACGCGACGCCAAGCCCAGATACTCGGCCGCCTCGAGCGAGCCTTTTGCCGCGCGATAGCTGCTCGCGGCAAGGTCGCGTCCCATTTCGCGGACGCGCGCATAGGTGCTCTTCTCGTTTTCGATGTGCGTCTGGATGATCTGGATCATGTTGACGTTGGGCATGTACTCGGTCAGCAGGCCCTCGAGCGTCACCATGCCGCGGGCGAACATCGTCACCACGCTCGGCAGCTCAACGTCGTTCTTGCGCGCCAGGTTTAGCAGCGAGGTCAAAAACTCGCCGATATCCAGGTCCTTAAGATCAAGACCCGCAAAGTCGGCGACGATAAAGTCCAAGTCGGACAAAAAGGCCGAATGGTCGAGCTCGGCGGAGTCGCCGCGCGTCACGGCAAAGCGCATGAGCGAGTCCTTGAGCTTGGGCACGTCGCCCTCGGCCACGGCGAAAATCATGTCCTTGACGATACCGCGGTCGTGACTCGACATGCGCCCGACCATGCCCAGGTCGATAAAGTAGACGATGCCGTCCTTGAGAATGATGTTTCCCGCATGCGGGTCGGCATGGAAAAAGCCGTCATCAAGCACCTGCGACGAGTAGTCCTCGACAATCGCGGCACCGATCTTTTCCAAGTCATAGCCCTCGGCCACCAAGCGTTCAGGATCGGCGATCGAAATGCCGTCGACGTAGTCCATAACCACCACGTGTTCGGTGCACAGGTCCAGATAGGATTTAGGGCACGTCACGCCATGAACGCTCTTATGGAACTCGTAGAAGTCGTTGAGGTTTTTGGCCTCGGCCAAAAAGTTGGTCTCCTCGCGAAACGAGGTCCACAGCTCCTCGACCACGCCGTGCAGGTCAACGAATTGATCGGTGTTGACGAACTTGGAAACGATACGCACCACCGAGCGGATGATATCGATGTCCTGCGCCATAACCTGCTGCGCACCGGGGCGCTGCACCTTGACGGCCACATCCTCGCCCGTCACCAGACGAGCGCGGTGCACCTGCGCGAGCGATGCGCTACCAAGCGGATTTGGATCGATCGCATCGAACATCTCCCCCAGGCGCAGGCCGTATTCTTCCTCCAGACAGCGAAGCACTACCTCGTACGGCACCGGCTCCACGTCGGAGCGCAGACGACGCAGCTCGTCGCAAAAGCGTTGCGGCAGAATCTCGGACCGGTTGGCCAGAATCTGCCCCATCTTGACGAACATAGGGCCGAGTTCCTCGAGCAGGCGGCGCAAACGAACCGGCGTGAGGTTATCCCACACGCGGTACTTTTTGACCAGGCGAACAATCTGCCCAATGCGTTCGCGACGACCCGCCGGCGTGAGCTGGTATTCCTCGTCCGGCGCCATCGCGTCGGGCTCTTCGGGCACCATATCGACAGCGCGCGGCTTTTTGCGAGCGCCCGAGACGGCGGCATCGACCTCATCGACAACCGCCGCCTCGTCACCCAAGGGATCTAGATTGTTGTAATCGGTGGTGGAATCTGCCATCTGCGCTGCTACTCGGCCTCTTCGGTATCCTTCGCATCGTCGGGCTCAACGGACTCGACGGGCACCGAGGTCACGTTGTCCTCGACCGAATCGACGATGTCGCGCACATGGGCTAGGAAGGCCGTGCGCTCAGGGGCGGTCATAACGCGGACGCGGGCAAGGATGAGCTCGTCGAGCACGCGCTGGGCCGCAGTCTCGCCCTGTATGCCCAAGCGCTCGGTCAGATCGGAGATGGTGCCACCGGCCTGCTCGAACATGTCGGACACGCTGCGGGCGATATCGGGGGTGGCGGTGTCCTTGCGGACCTGCTCGCCTTTGGTGTTAAGGTCGTCGAGGACCTTCTTGCCGCCTTCGACAGCAACGGCGGCAGCGCCAAAGCCCACGTTAATGGCGCCGTTAACAAGCTGATCGAGTTTCATAACCATGGTTGTCTCCAATCACAAACAACTGCATTGGCGTTCTTGTACCCAAGATTGAGCGAAAGCGACAAAGCGTTTTAGCGCTATTCGATCGACGGGAAATCCCTACCTCACGTTGTCGTTCATCGCGAAAGAGTTCTTCATGGCGCAGCTCGTGGTGTAGAGCACCTTGCCCAGCAGGGCATCGGTCTCCACGCGAACACGCTCGGCAAAGGCCTCGTTGGCGCGTGCAAGCTCGGCAGGCACCTCGACCTCGGGCAGAGCGGCTACGGCAGCGTCGACGTCATGGATCTGCTTGTGGCCCATGCCACCGACCTTCTCCTGGTAGTCCTCCACGGCGCGGCCGCACTCATGAAAACGGACGTCGGCCAGGGCACCGATCAGGCGGTTGGCCCAGTAGAAGTTTTCGGACGTCACGCGAGCCTGCGTGTCGGCATAGTACTCGGGCATGGTCTCGACGTTGGCGTACAGCGGAACCAGCGCGTTAAACGAGTTGGAGCCAAAGGCCATCCACTGCACGGCGCGATAGGCCGGCTGCGCATAGGAACGCAGCTGCAACACGGCGAGCTGGCTGTTGCGGTTGATGCCGATGGGGCGATAGGCGCCGCGCGTGGCGGGCGTGCCCTTGCTGCCGTAGCAGTCGTACTCCGTGCCCTGGTAGTGGCTCGAAAGCACGTACTTGATGTCCTCGATGGTCACCTTGCGCTCGGGCACGCGGCTCCAGGGGATATCGTCGCTCTCGGGCGTGTAATCGGCGTCGGGACCGTCCCACACATCGCTGGGGTTGAGGCAGCGCTGCATGTACCAGGCGCGCGGCGTGTTGTAGACGTGGTCGCTGTCGCTGTGCGAGCCAAAGGCCTCGCGCGGGTTAAAGACCGCAGCCGGGCCGTCGCCCTCGACGCCCAGCGTCAGGTCCAGATGCCACTCGGCCATCCAGGAGCGCAGGTCGGCGGAGCACATGTGGTCGGCCTGGTCGCCCTCGGCGTCGTCCAGGTCAAAGCTGTCGATGCCCAGCTGGTTGGGCATGGTCACATAGGCGTCGTCGGGCACGCGCTTGGCGATCCAGTGGTGGCCGCCGATGGTCTCGAGCCACCAGATCTCGTCCACATCACTAAAGGCGATGCCGTTGTTCTCGTAGGTGCCGTAGCGCTCGAGCAGGTCGCCCAGGATACGGACGCCGTCGCGGGCGGACTTGGCGTAGGGCAGGACCAGGGTCACCATATCCTCCTCGCCCAGGCCACCAGGTTGCGCCGGCACATAGCCGTCCTCACCCTCGTTGCCCTTGGCGGGCACGTAGTCCACGAGTGGGTCGGCGCCGCGGACGCGCTCGTTGGTGGTGAGCGTCTCGGTTGCGGACATGCCCACATTGAGCTCATTGAAACCGGCCTCGGCCCAGATGCCGTGGCCCGGGACAACATCGGGGACGCTCGTGTAGCGCATGGGGTTATCGGGCAGTTCAACGGTCAGGTGACTCAGGACGCTCGTGTAGACGCGCGGCTGCTCGTCGGGATGCACCACGCGCATACGCTTGGGCTCAAACACCCCGTTGGACGAGTCCTCGTTACGCGCGACCAGGGTCGACCCGTCGTAGCTCGCGTTCTTACCAACCAAAATCGTTGTGCACGGCATGCGCATCCTCCTTGAGCGAAGAAATCAAACGGCAACAGTGTATCGCTTCGGCGAAAAAAGGGCGAAGCCACAGCCCCGGCAACCCCTGTGGTCAAAAAATGCCAAATATGAGTACTGTCACCAATTTAGTAACAGCAATTTTGCTATGCATGGGTGTCGAAAGTCTACATTTGTTCAATAATTAGATGATGTAATTCCTCATAGGTCCAATAAAATAGGCTCTCTATCGATAATAAATATCGTTAGGAAGCCAAAAAGACGTAAGACATATGTGACTATCTTGGCAACAGTACTCATATTTGGCATTGTTTGACCACGTGGTATCTAACCAACCCCCTAAACAGCCTCCAAACGCCTATTTTACCGCGCGCTCAGCCGCCTCGATCACGTGCTTGGCGAGAATTGCTGTCGTCACGGCGCCCACGCCACCCGGCACGGGGGTGATTGCGCCAACAACCGGCTCCGCGGCATCAAAATCGACGTCGCCGACCAGCTTGCCAGCGGCTTCGTCCCAATTAATGCCAACATCGATAATCGCCTGGTCCTCGCGGACCGCATCTGCGCCAATCGTGCGCGCGCGTCCAACGGCGGCAACCACAATGTCGGCAGCACAGCACTCGGCGGCAAGATCGCGCGTATGCGTATGGCACGTCGTCACGGTTGCGTTGCGCGCCGTAAGCATGGCGGCAACGGGGCGGCCAATTACCAGTGAGCGTCCGACCACGGCAACTTTGGCGCCGTCCAGCTCAACGCCGTAATGATCCAGCAAAGCAAGCACGGCTTCAGCTGTGCAGGGGGCAAAACCCTCGCCGCGCCCCGAAAGCGTGGTGAGCAGCGAAGCCGGCGTCATGGAGTCAACGTCCTTGGAGGGATCGAGCGCTGCGGCGACGGCGTTCTCGTCAAGGCCGGCGGGCAGCGGGCGAAACATCAGACAGCCATGAACAGCCGAGTCGGCATTGATGTCCTCGATGGCCGTCAACAGCTCGTCTTGCGAAACACCGGCAGGAAGCAACACGCGACGCGCCTCGATGCCAACCTTTTCGCAGCGTTTAAGGGCGCCGCGCTCGTAGGATAGGTCGTCCTCGCGTTCACCCACACGCACGATAGCAAGCGTCGGAACAACACCGCGTTCGCGCAGCGCAGCGCAGCGGGCAGCGAGCTCCTCAGTCAAAGCGCGGGCGACGGGAGCACCCTTCAGTAGCTCAGCCATGGCTATCCCCTCTTTCTTGCAGCGTCGGAGGCGCGGCGCGCCAGCGCATCGGCGCGCGGCAACCATGTGTCGAGCAACTCATCACACGCCGTCTCGAGCTCCTCGGCGCGTGCACGATCCTTCATAGACGTGGTGTTCGCAAAGAGCGTCAAGCTCGCGCCCTGCATGGCGGCGCGGCAGAATACGGCGCCGCACGCCACATCGGACAGCAGCTGACGCGAACCCTTGTCGGCCATGTCCTCGAGCAGCGCCAGTGCGCGCCCGCAGGCATCCATAATGCGATACGGCGGCATAGCGGCCACATGCAGCGCATCCTGAATCGCAGCCGGTCGGGCCGGGTCCTCACGCGGAATACCGTACGCAGCGGACACCTGGCCGTACGCACGAACGTCCTCGGCGACCAGACCCACAAGCTCCTGCGCCAACTCGTCTGCCTGGGCAAACGCACGCGTCAGGTCATCCGCACGATCAGCAAGCGCGGGATTAGTCGCACCGTAGCGGGCAACCATTCCGCACAGCGAGGCGCCCAGCGCGCCCACAAAAGCGCTCGCGCTGCCACCACCGGGAACTGGCTCGCGCGCGGCCAGCGCCTCGGCAAAACCGCGACAGCTTTTATCCATCATCTCTTGGCTCATACGCACACGCACCTTCAAGTCATATATATCGGTCGGGCGGCCGACGTCGGCCGACCGCATCGATCACGTAATGGTGCTAAGTCTAGCCCATAAGTACGCGAGCGTCAGCGCACCTGGCCATCGCGGATTTCTATGGCACACGATAGGCCATGTCAACGCAAACATGGGACACATGGCCCACCTTTCGAGACTTCCGGACGTCAAAAACTGAGGCATATCTATAAACAAGGAACCTGTTGGGGCAACGCCCACGCACGCGCGCCCCATTAAATCAACGGGCACCTCACCCCGGGGAGGGCCGACAGCATCGGCCCTCCCCTCTTTTGCGCCCGAACATATTGCCACTTAACGGCGCAAATCCGGCCCTCAGAATGGGACACATGGCCCACCCTAGCGAGCCGTCCACGCGTACAGTAAAGACAGGTAATCCATGGGCGGTTACAAATCGAGGAGGACACGACCATGAAAAAGAAGGCCTTTGCGATTCTCACCCTCTGCATCAGTCTCTTTGCCGCAGTTGCCCTGGTGGGCTGCGGTGGCAGCGGCGGCGCTACCGGAAGTGGCGGTGGCGGTGGAGCAGAAAAGCCAGCCGTGGATATGAGGACCGACTTCATTTGGTTTAAGGTCGAGGTTCCCGAGGGCGTCGAGATTACCGACGTTGCCGGCGACACCGCCGACAGGGCCCAGTTTAAGTTCACCGAGAGCGAGCACGCCAGCGATCGCTTCATCCCCGTCTTCGATCCTGACAAGAACGCCGACGAGCTGTTCGACTACGAGGCAAAGTGGAATGCCAGCTTTGAGTGGACCGAGAATGACCCCGTCAAGTACAACGGCAAGACTTGGCGCAACGCTTCCTATACACACTCGGGCGGCGTAACGACCGAATACTTCACCGACGTTGACGGCGGCAGTGTGTATGTGCGTATCGACAACGTCGAGGAGCACAAGGACGCCGTCGAGACCATGATGAAGTCTCTGGAATTTGCCGACGACATCGCCGAGGCCAAGACCGAGGCCATGGACGTCAAGCTCGACGATATCGAGATCAAGCGCTAAGCGACTGGCGAGCGCAACGGGAAACACGGTCGCAGTGCAAACAAGCGACGGTACCCCAGCGCTTCGTACCCAGGGAGGGCCGGTAAACCGACCCTCCCTTTCTTATGCCTGTAGCCGACGAACGCGAGGATGCCGGACGCCGGAACCGCCCCAAATGTGGCAACAGTACGAAAACGACAAACACCGCAACACGTCCGCCCACCGATTTATTGCGCCGCGCAGACAATTAAACCAGCATCTTTAAACATCTGGGCAGTATAGTGACCAAAACTATCGCATAACCGCACTCTGCGAATGGAGAAGTTATGGCCGAACACCATGCCATCAGCCGCCGAGCGTTTACGCTGGGCCTAGGGCTTGCGGCGTTGTCACCACTTGCAAGCCTGCCCGAAACCGCAGCGCCGGGCATTCCCCTGCGAGCGGCATTTGCAGACAACACACCCGCACCGTCGGACAGCCTCCACAATTTCGTCATTCGCCTTCGCCCCGCGGGCTATTTTCGCACCGCGAGCGTCAACCAAGACGGCAACGTTCGCGGCAACGTCTGTCACCTGTTTAACGACGGCACGTCCAGCAAGCTCATCCTTGAGAACGTAACGACCAAGAATGACGATACAAACTGGTACGCCATCCGCACCTTGCTCAATTTCGAAGAGCATAAAAAGACAGGCTACAGCATTTGGTCGGTCGACGACGACTCGGACAAAGATGGAAAGGTCATCCACGTATGGGGCGGCGAGTATGACAACAAGCCCAGCCGCGCTTTTGCGTTCGAGCGTCAATCAAACGGAACCTACATCATCCGAGACCGCACGGTCGAGAAAGAAACCGAGAAAAAAGACATTAAGTACCTGGCAATAGAATCGAACGGCAAAGACCAGGACAACAATAAGATCTGCCATAAGAGTAAGAGCATTCCGTGGGAGCTCGAACTTATCGGTTACGACATGAAAAAGAACGATGCCACGGTTAGCAGCCTCGACTGGATCACGTACAGCAGCTACGTCGACGGACCATGTTGGATGAAATACGTCGACGACAACAAGTTCCTCGACGAGCTGAGCATCCCGGGTACGCACGATTCGGGCACCTGCAGCGTGGACAACGACACTGAGCCCCAATCCTCGCAAGTAAAATGCCAGCAGGATTACATTCCCACGCAGTTGCTCGAAGGCATTCGCTATTTTGATATCCGGCTCGGAAAGGGCGATGACCCCGGCATCGACCACGGGATTTTCTACCTACTCAAAAAAGACGGGAACTATCTGCATCTCTCCGATGTCATCGGGTACTTCAAAACGTTTTTGAACGAAAACCCGTCAGAAGCGCTCATCATGCTCGCATCGCGCGGCAACGATGAGGCTACCGACGAAAGCATAACGACGGCCTTCGCCAAGGTTATGGCCGATAACCCCAACCTGTTCTACACGTCGAGCCACGTCCCCACGCTGGGCGAGGTGCGCGGAAAGATCGTCCTGCTGCGTCGATTTGGGCTCGCCGGCAACAGCGTAAGCGGCCACACGTGGGGCCTCGACCTCACCCAATGGGATGACAAGATCAAGGCGCATTCCGGGCAGTCGATGTGTCTCGTCCAAGACGCGCGGGGATTTGAAGCCATAGGGGAAACGGGCAATGAAGAGCCCTATTGCACCAAGGTATATGCCCAGGACAAGTACAAACTCACGGGAACCGACAAGCTCAGCTGGGTCGATAATGCGCTGAAGGAAACGACCGGGCGCACGTGCAACAAGGTGGACGTCGTGGACGATGCCGGGGCCGAGGTGCAAGTCCAGGAGCGTTGCTGGTCTATCAACTACACCAGCTGCACGGGCTTGTCGCACGGAGGCAATCCTTTTACCTCGGCACGAGTAGTCAACGAGCATCTGTACAAGAGCCCGTACATCAATCCCAGCGGCACCGAGGATACAAAGTCAGATTACCTCAAGCACATTGGCATCATCGCATCCGACTTTGTTGATGCGGCGCTGGCCCGGAGCATCTACCAGCGCAATTACAATTACGATACGAAGCACACGCAGTCGGCTTCGTGCTGCCTCCCGACCCGCATGCGCATGACGTACGGCGACTCGCTGAGCGATGCCTCGCTCCAGGATGGCAAGACCGTTGGCGAGGGCCATTTCCGCCTTGTCGACAGCAGCAACGTACTCAACGTGGCGGCTTCGGGCCATGCGTTTACCATCGAATACGTGGATGTCGACGCCTTGGGCAACGAGACCGTTACGGGGCTGCAGGGATCCGTGCCCATCGATATCGATCCGCGCGCACTGACACCCCACTTTGAGGGGCTCGAAGGCCTTAAGGCCGGCGAGGATGTGCGCACAAAGGTCGCGGCGCTGCTCGAGGGCAAACTCGAAAACGATGCCTGCACGGCTCAGCTCGAGTTTGTGCACGACGCGGACGGCGCTCCGGGCACGGCAATGGTCGAGGGCGAGGCATTTACCGCGGGAACGTACTGGGTGCGCGCGAATGGGCTTTTGGGCGACGCGGCACAAAACTACACGCTCGCCAGCAACGGGGCCGCGAGCTTTGCCGTAGCGGCCTCGGGCAGCGCGGGCGGCGCCGGCACCGACAGCGGTACCAACGCAGGCAGCACCGACAAGAACGGTAAGGTCAACAAGCGCAAGGGATCAGGCGAAAAGCTTGCCGGCACAGGCGACGGCTCTGGCATCGCCGCCGGGCTCGCTGCCGCCGCCGTGGCGACAACGGTCGCAGGTGCAGCAATGCTTGCCAGTGACCGCGACAATACCGAGGACGTTAACGAATAGGCAAGCCAGTCTTTTGGGCGCATTAACTCAATCGGGGCGCAGAATACCGTTCTGCGCCCCGATTTTTACCTTGGCCCGAACGCCGCTATCGGCTACATCACCATGTTCAGC
>CABRFA010000009.1 GCA_902470065.1 uncultured Collinsella sp. | reverse complement strand
TTGCCGATGGCATCGTGCTGGCCATTGAAGATGTGGCTGACGATGAGACGTTGACAGCCATCGAGCAGGCGCTTGAGCGCTTTGGCGGTACGGGAACGCGCGTCTATGCTGCGATTCGAGCCGCACAAGAGGGCACTGAGCAGGCGCGTGGGACCGCCGTTCGCCTGCACAAGGCATGTGAGCGCCATGACCAATTGTGGTGTGGCGGCGTTGCCATCTGCGCCGGCAGCGGCATTGCGGCGCTTCGTCGCTCTCCGCGCATGGGACTCTTGCGGCGACCGTTTTCTGAGGCCATGGACAAGCTCGTGGGCGCCGTTCGCATGGGATGTTCCGTCGAACACGCGCAAAAGCTCGGTGGTGCCGCAACGGGTGGCGTCGACACCGACGGCATGGTGCGCGCCACGTCTGCACTGCCCACACCGATCTGGCACGCCGTTATGAGGCATCTTGCCGAGCACTCAAACTGCTAAATCGAAAAAGCCTGCCAATCAGCGGCGCCGCTCCACCGCTCAACAAGCCGCTCCAGGCGCCAGGCGGCATTGGCGGGACTTGTCGACGGCAGAACGATGGCCGGCAGCCCCGTGCGCTCTTGCAGGTAGTGCTTGTAGAGCCGCCCTGCCGTGCCGCCGTTACAGACAACGACCTCGATAGGAGCTGCACCGGTAATACGCTCGGCATGCGCCGGAACGACGTTTTTGATGCTCGCGTCACTCGAGCCCTTGATGTCACAGCTCTCGATCACATCCCACAGGGCCACGCCGCCGTTCAGCAGCATGGCCCGCTTGGCGGCAATCGAGGCATCGAGCGTCGCGGGCTCACCGCTTGCCAAAGAGTCTCCCTCGTTGGGCGGCACGGGCGCACCAAGGCACGCGGCCATCACGCGCCAAAAGCGGTTCTGCGGATTGCCATAGTAGAAGGCATTGGCACGCGAGAGCACCGAAGGAAACGACCCCAACACCAAAACGCGCGAGCGCTCGTCAAACACGGGTTCAAACCCATGCTCAATATGCTGATAGCCCTCGTCAGACGCGGCCACGAGCTAGGCCCTCAGCAGATAGCGCACCTCGTAGGGTGCAAGCTCAAGGGTACCCGTCAGCTCGACCGTGGGCGCATCGTCGGCAAGCAGGTCGACGAAGAAGCCGTTGAGCTCGCCGGCTCCAAAGGTATAGGGCTCGTTCACGGCGTTGTCCGCCACGAGCACCGTCGCGTCATCGCAGGCGCGCTCGAACAGCAGCTGCTTGTTCTGGATCACCACGTTGCGATAGGCACCGTAGTTGAGGGCACGGGCCGCCGCGTCGTTTGCCGAGCGTAGGTGCGCGAGCTGCTTGATGAAGGCCGTTAACTCGTTGGGCGCAGGCTCATCGAGCGCAGGACGTAGCGCCCAATCGCCATCGGGGCCGCCCTTTTCGCCGGCAATCCCCCACTCGCTGCCGTAGTAGACGCACGGAATGCCCGGCATACCAAAGAGCATGCCGTAGGCGGGGCGCAGGCAGGACTTGTCCGTCAGGATGCTCGCCAGGCGCGGCACATCGTGGTTGTCAACAAACGACAGCAGGTGTTTGCCGCGGTAGATGCACCACGGGTCGCCGCCAAACTGGCGGTGCAACGAATGGGCGATCTCGAACATGTTGACCGAGTTAAAGCTGGAGTACAGGCCCTTGTAGCACTCGTAGTTGGTGCAGGAGTCGAGCATCTCGTCGTTGACGATCTGGTTGTAGTCGCCGTGGAGCGTCTCACCAATCAGCACAAAGTCGGGCTTGAGCTCACGGGTAAAAGTATGCAGGCGGCGCATGAAATCGCGGTCGAGCATGTAGGCGACGTCCAAGCGCAGACCGTCGACGTCAAAGACGTCGGCCCAACGGTGCACAGACTCGAGCAGATAATCGACCACGGCGGGGTTTTGCAGGTTGAGCTTCACAAGCTCAAAATGGCCCTCCCAGCCCTCGTACCAAAAGCCGTCGCCATAGCAGGAGTCGCCGTCAAAACTGATGTGGAACCAGTCCTTGTAGGGCGAATCCCACTTGCGCTCCTGCACATCGCGGAAGGCCCAAAAGCCGCGACCGACGTGGTTGAAGACAGCATCGAGCACCACGCGGATGCCATGGGCGTGCAGTGTCTCGCATACGGCAGCAAAATCGGCGTCCCCACCCAGGCGGCGGTCGATATGGCGCAGGCTGCGCGTATCGTAGCCGTGGCTATCAGACTCGAGCGGCGGATTGATCAGCACAGCGCCAATACCGAGTTTTTGCAGGTAGTCGGCCCATTGGGCGATCTTCATGATAGGAGCATCGGGGCTAGCTGTGGCATCGGCGGCCTGGGCGAGCTCTTCTTCGGCAACGGGCGCGGCGTTTTCGCGCGGAGCTCCGCAAAAGCCCAGCGGATAGATCTGATAGAACGTCGTCTCGTATGCCCACATAGCAACCTCCCGGTAAGCTCAACACAACGACATCCATTGTATGCCCGCCGCGCATCCCCTCCCCCAAAATAAGTTGCGGTGGAATAGTTCCCGCTTGGGCCTTCAGAGGCCTTAAACAGGAACTATTCCACCGCAACTGATGAGGGAACGTGATTAGGCAACGGGCTTTGCGCGACGGATGGCCGGGAACATTACCGTGATGGCGAGGATGACACCCACGGCGGCGATTGCGCCACCCGCGCAGCCGATCCAGGCGATACCGGGACCCGAAACCACGGCGCCGCCGATCGCGGTACCCGTGCCAATACCGAGGTTAAACAGGCCCGAGAAGATCGACATGGCGACGGCCGATGAATCTGCCGACGTGTGCTTGATGAGCTCGGCCTGAAACGCCACGTTAAAGGCCGTGGCGCAGCAACCCCACAGTGCGCAGACGGCAAGCACTGTCACGAGCGACGATGCGGCCGGCCCCATGAGCAGCAGGGCCACCGGCACGCCGGAGAGCGTGATAGCCAAGAACGGGAAGCGATGCCCATCGAACAGGCGGCCAAACAGCCAGCTTCCGAGCAAACCAGAGCAGCCAAACGCCGTCAGCGTCATGGTAATGGCGCCCGCATCGACGTGCGCGACCTGCGCCAGGAAGGGCTCGATATAGCTGTAGCTTGCGTAATAGCCGGTCGCCATGAAGACCGTGACTGCGTAGAGCGCGATGAGGAGCGGGTTCTTGAGCAGCTCGGGCAGCTGTTTGACTGTAAAGCGCTCACCCGCCGGCATGGCCGGGAACACCGCTGCCTGGTAGACGACCGCGATGGCTGAGAGGCCCCCGACCACGGCAAACGTCATGCGCCAGCCCACGGCCAAGCCAATGGCGCGACCGAGAGGCAGGCCAAAGATCTGCGCGATGGACGAGCCCGTAGCGATCATGCTGATGGCGAGCGCGCCGTGGCGAGTGTCAACCAGGCGCGAGGCCATAATCGAGGCGACTGACCAGAACACGGCATGTGCGCAAGCGACCACCAGGCGCGCGCAGACCAGGATGGGATAGGTCGGCGCCACAGCGGACAGGAACTGACCGAGCGAGAACACGGCCAGCACGCCCAGCAGCATCCGCTTGAACTCAAAACGCGAAGCGAACATCATGAGCGGCAACGACAGCAGCATGACGCCCCAGGCATAGACCGAGATCATGATGCCCGCCTGGGCCTCGGTGAGCGAGAACGACGCGGCGATATCAGTCAAAAGGCCGATGGGCATAAACTCCGACGTGTTGAACACGAACGCACAGCAGGTGAGCCCGACGAGTGGGAGCCACTGCCTGAGCGTGATGCCGTCTTGCCTTGCCTGACTCATATATAACATCTCCAATCATTTTGAGCGGAGGCGATTATATAGCAACGGTCCCGCATCCGTCAGTAACGGACACGGGACCGAAACAATTCGATACACAAAGGTTGCGCCGTCAATAAATAACTAAGCCAGCCCCAGCAATATGCCCGCCGAATGCACGACAAACGCCACGATCCAGGCGACTGCCACCTGAAACGCGAACACGGCAACGGCGTAGCGCGCGCCCAACTCGCTCTTGACGGCACCGATGGCTGCCACGCAGGGCGGGTACAGCAGCGTAAAGACCAGGAACACGTAGGCAGTAAACGGAGAGAACATGGTCGACAACACCGCAGGCGAGGTCGCGCCCAAAAGCACCGTGAGGGTCGAGATGACACTCTCCTTGGCGATAAGTCCGGTGACGAGCGCCGTGGATGCACGCCAGTCGCCAAACCCAAGCGGCGCCAGCGCCGGCGCAATGATGCTGCCGAGGCCCGCAAGCAGGCTTTGCGACTGATCGGCGACCACATTAAAGCGGATATCGAACGTCTGAAGGAACCAGATGACCACGGTAGCGGCAAAGATAATGGTAAAGGCCTTGGTAATAAAATCCTTGGCTTTATCCCATGCCAGCATCACTGTCGTCTTGACGCTCGGCAGGCGGTAATTGGGAAGCTCCATGATAAATGGCACCGGATCGCCCTTAAATGCCGTGCGGTTGAGCACCAAGGCCGCAATGCAGCCGACCACGATACCGATCAGATAGAGCGAGACCATGGCGGGAACCGTCGCCTGCGGGAAAAACGCCCCGCACAGCAAGCCGTAAACCGGCAACTTGGCCGAGCAGCTCATGAACGGCGTGAGCATGACCGTCATCTTGCGGTCGTGTTCGGATGGGAGCGTACGGGTCGACATGATAGCCGGCACGGTACAGCCAAAACCGACGAGCATGGGCACAAAGCTGCGGCCCGACAGGCCAAAGCGACGCAATACCTTATCCATGACAAAGGCGACGCGCGCCATGTAGCCCGAGTCCTCCAGAATGGAGAGGAACAAAAAGAGCACGACGATAATCGGCAGGAAGGTCAACACACTGCCTACGCCCGTAAGCACGCCGTCGACAGCCAGCGAGCGCACCACGTCGTTGGTGCCGAACGCCTTGAGACCCGCATCGGCCGAGGCGATGATGGCAGCGATGCCGTCCTCCATGAGTCCCTGCAACGCCGCGCCGATCACGCCAAACGTCAGCCAAAAGACGAGGCCCATGATCACCAGGAACGCCGGAATGGCTGTGTAACGACCTGTCAGGATGCGGTCAATCTTGACGGAGCGCACATGCTCGCGGCTCTCATGCGGCTTAACGACGCAACGCCCACACACGTCGCCGATAAAGCTAAAGCGCATATCGGCCAGCGCGGACAGGCGGTCGGTGCCGGCCTCGCCCTCCATCTGGGTAATGATGTGCTCGATAGCGTCGAGCTCGTTTCGATCCAGATGAAGCGCCTCGGTCACCAGCTCGTCGCCCTCAACCAGCTTGGTCGCCGCAAAACGCACGGGAATGTGCGCCGTGGCGGCATGGTCTTCGATGAGGTTGGCGATGCCGTGGATGCAGCGGTGCAACGCGCCGCCGTCCGGGCCATCGGGCGCGCAGAAGTCTAGGCGGCCGGGACGCTCGCGGAAACGCGCCACATGCAGGGCATGGTCCACCAGCTCGCCGATACCCTCGTTGCGTGCGGCGCTAATGGGAACGACCGGCACGCCCAGCAGACTCTCGAGCAGGTTGACGTCAATGGCACCGCCGTTGGTCGTCACCTCGTCCATCATGTTAAGCGCGATAACCATGGGGCAATCGAGCTCCATAAGCTGCAGCGTCAGGTACAGGTTGCGTTCGATATTGGTGGCGTCGATGATATCGATGATGGCATCGGGGTGCTCATCAAGGATAAACTGGCGGCTCACGATCTCCTCGCCCGTGTACGGCGACAGCGAATAGATGCCAGGCAGGTCGGTAACGCTCGCCTCGGGATGGTTGCGGATGGCGCCATCTTTGCGGTCGACCGTCACGCCGGGAAAGTTACCAACATGCTGGTTGGAGCCCGTCAGCTGGTTGAACAGCGTGGTCTTACCGCAGTTTTGGTTGCCGGCGAGGGCAAAATGAAGCGGTGCGCCCTCGGGCACGGCCGTCTTTGCCGCACGGGGCGAATACGTTCCCTCGCCGAGTGCCGGGTGCTCCGTCGTGCCGATTGCGGCGTTAGCGCGCGGACCCGTATCGGTGTCGTGGACATCTACGAGCTCGATGCGAGCAGCATCGTCCTTGCGCAGCGTCAACTCGTAGCCGCGTAGGCGAATCTCGAGCGGGTCGCCCATGGGGGCATACTTCATCATGGTGACTTCGGTGCCCGGTGTTAGGCCCATGTCCAAAATATGTTGTCGGAGTGCCTGATCGTCCGATGCCACCGATGCGACAACGGCGTCCTTTCCAATCTCGAGCGTATCGAGCTTCACGTCCGTGTTCCTCCCCCGGCGCCCACAGGGCGTTGCATTTTGTTTACCATGGCTAACCGTTTGCCATGGCTAACCAATTGTAACCATGCATGATAGCGCGAACATACAACAACGTTCAATCGACAGATTGCTGCAATGGGGACAGATCGCTTTGCCCAATAGATGCGATGCGGAACAACCAGGCGCGGGAGGGGATTCCGGGACACGGTTTCCCAGACGGCACCCTTTCGGAAACCGCATCCCACTCCGGAACGCCAAAACGGGATGGGCTTTCCGGTTGAAGCCTCTAGCGGAAACTGCGTCCCGGAATTGGCGCTCAGACTGGGATGCAATTTCCCGATCGAGCCCCTCGGGGAAACTGAGTCCCACTCTGGAGCGCCAGAACGGGATACGGCTTCCCCGGACGAGAGCCCGGCAATGTTGCGCAACAACGGGCGAGCGTTCGCCCTTAGCATGAGGACAGAAGGAATGCGCCCGGTATTCGCGCGGGCGCCGATCGAGGGGAGTCTGCACATGTTCTGCCGAAATTGCGGGTCGAAGGTCGAGGACGGGACCAGGTTCTGCCCCGTGTGCGGCGAGCCCATTGCAGCCGAATATGAAGCCCCGGCCGAATCGCAGGGCGACTATCAACCCGCCCCGGCAGCCGAGGCGCAGCCGACGGCACCGGCACCGGCGAAGGCCAAGCACTCAAAGAGGCCCCTCGCGATCGCGGCCGTCGTGATCGCATTGCTCGCTGCGGGCGGCGGTGCCGGCTACTACTTCGGCGTCTACGCCCCCGAGCAGGCTCGACAGGCGGCCGAACAGGAGGCGCTCGCGGCAAAGCACGCCGTGCGCTTTAGCGTCTCGGCCCAGGGCTGGGACACCTCGGCGGGAGCGAGCAGGCTGCCGGTTCATATTACGGGCAAGGAGAAGCGCGGCAAGAAGGTCGACGCCGTGCGCTACGTTGACAGCGACGGCAGGGGCGTCGAGCTCCGCCGCGGCAGCTACGAGGTAGAGGTCGCCGCCTCCCCCATCGCCGCCGACGGCACGATCTACGCCGTCCCCGACGACAAGCTCGACATCAAGTTGGGAGAGAAGGCCGCCGAGAAGAAGACCGTCAACGCGGGCGACGTGGCGCTGGAGCCGGTCGAGGCGACCGAGGTGACCGACGACCAGATCGCCGCGGCGAAGAAATATGCCGAAGGGGACAAGGGGGCCAAGAAGGCAGGGTTCAGCATCGACGCCGAGGCGCTCTCGACCGCCGCGACCAAGCGCCGCGACGACGCCGTGGCAGCCAAGCAGGCCAAGGAGGAGGCAAGGCGCCAGGCGGAGGAAGAGGCCAGGAAAGCCGAGGAGGCGAGGCAGGCGCGCACCATCGAAACCGATTACTTCACTATGGTGCTTCCCGACTGGTTCCCCATCGATCAGTTCACGGTTCAGACAACCGATCACGCAGACCAGGGGGATGGGATGGGCGCATATACCATGGTCCTAGTAACCGCAAAAGAGAGCTTCTATCCAAACGGAAAAAACAACCCAAACGTATGTCCAAATTTCGGCATCTGTGCTGACACAAATGGCCTGCCTGGTGTTGGATGCGCTTTTCTCAAGGACCTCGGCAACACGAAGGGTCATACGGTTCGAGTCTGGGGCGGGGCATATGGCGAGTGGAATGGAAAGACAATCGACGACAGGCCATTCGGAATGAGCCTCGACGACTACGCCAACCTCCTCGCATCCTGCATCACGCTGAAATAGCAGCCTGCCACCACCCAAAATGATCAGCTCTCCTCCGTCCCCGGTGGATCAAAGCAAAGTTGCGGCGGAATAGCTCCTGGCCGTGGCTTTAACCAGCCAAAACAGGAGCCATTTCACCGCAACTGCAAAAACCCGTGCAGGCAACCGTGGTCACCTGCACGGGTTTGGTGGGCACTCACAAAGGCACGTTAAGAGGCCCACATAAGATATGGATTACCGAACAGCACCGATACACGATGCCCGCCGGCTCACCAGGCGGTATCACTCGAGGCAGCCCTAAACAATCGGCGCAATGCCGGCAAAGTGCAGATACAGCGAAATGATTGCCACGACAATGACCACCGCTGCGATCAGCTTGTCGTGCAGATGCGGAAGCACCGGCTTACCGCGGCCTCGCTCACCCAGCATATAGACGGGAATGGCCGGAGCAAAAAGAATCGTCGTGATCATAACGCCCTGGAGACCAGTCGACCACACCAGGAACAATGTGTAGATGAAGCCGAGTGTACCGAAGAAGCGGGCTTTGCCGACGCTTGGCGCATGCGGACCATCCAGATATTCATTCTTCCAGCCGATCACCATGTAGTAGGCTGCCGAGCACACGTACGGAACTAGGATCGTATTGACCGCGCAGCTGTAGAAAAACTGGTAGGTGCTCGCCGCCACATACGACACAATCAAGAAGAGCTGCGTGATACCGGAGCTCACGAGAACCGTTACCACCGGGGCGTCGTGCTTGTTCGTCTTGGCAAACGCCAGAGGGAAGGATCCCTGGCGCGCTGCCTCGAACGGCGTCTCGGATGCAATGATGACATAGCCCAGCATCGCGCCGACCAGCGAGAGAATAACGCCAAGGTTTACGATGGCAGCGCCAACAGGACCGATTGCGCGCTCGAGAATTCCCGCCATGGAGGGCGTTGCGAGCTGCGCCATCTCCTCGCGCGGCATAATGCCAAGCGACAGCATCGAGATAATCAGATACAGCGTGAACACAGCCGCAAATCCAAGCGCCGTCGAGCGACCTACGTCGCGCACATACTTTGCACGGCCCGAGATGACGACGGCACCCTCGATGCCCGTGAAGACCCAAACAAGGGCAATCATGGTCGAGACAACCTGCTCGCCAAAGCCAGGACCCGCCGGCTCTCCCCAGAAGTTGTCCATAAAGATATCGACGTTGAACTTACCCAGGAGCACAATGCTCAGCACAAAGAGTCCCAGCGGCACCAGCTTTGCCAAGGTGACGATCGTGTTAATGCCCGCGGCCTCCTTGACGCCACGAAGTACAAGAGCGGTAAGGAACCATAGAAATACGCTGGCGCAGATGATGGAAAGCAGATTGTTGCCCGCACCAAACGCGGGAAAGAAATAGCCCAGTGCGCTAAACAGCAAGAGAGCAAAGCTCACGTTGGAAAGGCATGCGCTGATCCAGTAGCCCCAGGCGGAGTTGAAACCAATGTAATCGCCAAAGCCTGCCGCAGCGTATGCATAGATGCCGCCGGTTAAGTCGGGACGAGCCTGAGATAGACCGTTGAACACCATCATCAACGCAAAGACGCCTATAAAACAAATTCCCCACGAGACGATAACCGCACCGGTATTGGCTCCGCCCGCTGCCATATCGCCGGCGAGAGAAAAGATACCGCCACAAATACTGGCGGTAATGACCATCATGGTCAGACGAAAGAGATCGAGGCCATTAGGGTCGATAATCTCATCGTTTTGAGCTTTAGAGGCCATTGTATGTGCACCCCCTTCATCATGTGATCGAACGAAAGATGGCCCGGACGTCCCGAATCGGGTGCCGGGCCATCGGTCAAGCGATCATCAGACTGTTACAGCTATCGCGTTAGAAGCGCAGTGACAGGCAAGAAAGGCCACCGTCGACCTTGCGATACTCGGAGGTATCGACGACGAGCGTCTTGTAGCCCAGATCTTGCACGGCCTTGAGCACGGTCGGATAGCCCTCGGCAACGATGACCGTACCGTTGACCCAGATGCAGTTAGCGCCATAGGCCTCGTCCTCGGGCACGACAATCTTGTTGTACTGGGCAAAGTCGGGCTTATCGATGAACTCGCCGGAGACGAGCATGTTGTTGTCCTCGATGTAGTTGACGCCCGTCTTGAGGTGCAGGACCTCCTCCAGCGGAACCTCGGAACCCTCGAGGCCCCAGCCCTCGAGAATCTCGCAGAACTGGCGGATGCCCTCTTCATTGGTGCGAGCGGAGCGACCGACATAGAAATGATCGCCGACCATCATGACGTCGCCGCCGTCGAGCGTGCCGGGAGAAACAATGTGCTTGACATGCTCGTCGTCAAAGAAGCGACGGACGACCGGCTCGATCTCGTCCTTCTCGCCGTTGCGGCTGTCGGCACCGGGGTTGGTAATAATGGCGCCGCAGCGAGTGATGACGGCCGGATCCTCGACGAAGCAGCTGTCGGGATACTGCTCGAGGGCAGGCAGCACCGACACGTCCACGCCACACTGCTCGAGCGCATGCTCATAATCGTAGTGCTCCTCGATGGCGCGCTCGTAGATAGGCTGGCCAAGCTCGGGTGCGCTCGTGATGCCATTGCTCAGGGACTTGCCGGGACGACGGATGATAACGTGGCTGAACTTGGTCATGATGATCCTCCTTGGATCTCCTAGCCGAGGGCGAACTTCCTTGTGTCCGCCCTCCTTTCGATGGCTTAATCATAGGGCGGTTTTCCTGTTTTGTATATTGTATACAATCCTGAACGGTAGGTAATCCTCGGTGAGCGTATCCTTACGTATCGGCGCAAAGTAGCATGATTTAACTGGTCGTTCTATAATTCAACTAAGCTATTCAAGTGAAATGTATTTAGTTTTAAAAATATACAGTTAAAGGATATACGTTCATGGAAACACTCAGAAGGCCCCTGAAGGACCACGTATACGACTACATTTCGAGCCGCATTGACGCCGGCGAGTTGTCCGCCGGCGACCGTTTGAGCGAGCAAGCGATCTGCGATGCCATGGGCGTGTCGCGCACGCCGGTTCGCGAAGCGCTCATCCAGCTGGCAAGCGATGGCTATCTGGACAACCTCCCCCGCCGCGGATTCCGTGTCCGCGGGTTCGATCAGCAAAACGCCGTTGAAGTCTTCGAGATCATGGGGCCGCTGGACGGGCAGGCGGCGTACCTCGCCTGCCCGAACCTAACCGACGATGACATTACGCAGCTTAAATTTCTCGTCGGCTCCATGGACCTTGCGATCCAAGGCGGTCTTATCCGAAAGTACGACGATATTCAGCGAGACTTTCACCTTACGTACTTCAACCGCTGCGGCAACGACCGTCTGCGCGACATGATCTCGCAACTCGAGCGCTGCTTTATCAAGCGCGATTACGAGACCGTCGACCAAGAGACGGCGTGCAAACTGCTCAATAAAGCCAACAGCGAACATGCCCATATTCTTGAGTTGTTCGAAGCACGAGATGCGACGGGCGTACGCGACTACGTTCGCGATGTCCATTGGAACACAGAAAACGCCCAGTTCACCGTTTGGTAGGAAAGCAGCGGGCGGTAGCGGACCAATTCTTGGCACCGCCGCCCAAAATGATTCATTTCCCTCCGTCACCAAGGGATCATTTGGAAAGCGCATCCCACCATCCGGGCGGATTCCGGGATACCGTTTCCCATAGGGCCTCTCGGGGAAACTGCGTCCCAGAATTCTGGCTCGAAACGGGATATGGTTTCCCAAACAGGCCTCTTGCGGAAAATGCATCCCGGAATCCCCGCTCGAAACGGGACGCGCTTTCCCAGTCGAGGCCCTATGGGAAACTGCAACCCGCCTTCGAGGGCAAAACAGGGATGCAGCTTCCGGGCGGGGCATCAAAAAACAAAGTTGCGGTGGAATAGTTCCCGCTTGGGCTGGTTGAGGCCTTAAATAGGAACTATTTCACCGCAAGTTATTGAGGGGATGTCCGTCCTCTTACAGATGGCGCTCCAGGAAGCGGAAGGCTAGGCGAATCCAGGGACGGACCGCCACCTGCTTGTCCTCGTTGTCGACCGCGGTATTGGCGTTGCCGAGCGAAAGGCCGTGGCCACCCTGGTCAAAGACGTGCATCTCGCATGCAACGCCCTCCTCGGCCATGCGCTGCGCAAACGGGTAGACCTGCGCGACCGGCGCCGTCTTGTCGTCCGAAACGCCCCAAACAAAGGTCGGGGGCATCTGACGCGAAACATGCGTGGTGGGGCAGATATCGGCCAAATGCTCGTCAGTTGCCTCGCCGCCCGTCACCATCGACAGATAGTCGTTGAGCAAATCGCGTCCTGTCTTGCCACCCGTCTTGGGCACGCGCAGGTCGATGCGCGGGTCGCGCGTCTGCATATCGCGCACATAGGCGAGGTCGAGCAACGGATAGCCCAGCACCACGGCGTCGGGACGAATATCCTCCGGACGAGCCCCGGCAAGGCCCGCAAAGGGTCCGGTCTTCCACTGCGTTGCCAACGAGGCGCAGATCATGCCGCCCGCTGAGAAACCCACGATGCACACGCGCTTGGGATCGACATGCCACTCGTCGGCGTTGGCGCGCACGGTAGCGACCATCTTGGCGAGGTCCGCCTGCGGGTGCGGAAAGCTCACGTCGCCCGTGGCGCTCGTCACATAGTTGAGCACAAAGGCCTGGTAGCCGCGGTCCAAAAACGCAAACGCCACCGGGTCCTGCTCGTGCGGAGCGATATGCGTAAACCCGCCTCCGCCGCAGATAATCACCGCGGGGCGGCGGCCATTGGGCTTGTCGGGCAGCGGCTCGGCACCCAGATACGTAAACGTCGCCGGATAATCCTCGGTCGGCTCCTCGCCCCACAGCGCATGGTTCTCAATAATCATAGGTGCTCCCTCCGTGCGATTCGTGCGCACTCGTTTTTCGCACCTTAGCGTACCCCACTTGAGCCCACGGCGCAGAAACGCCCCCGCAATAAGTTGGCCTTCAACTGATATATCACAAAATCGCTGTTCAGAGGTATCGTTGGGCAGCGTAAAATAGGGGCGCTGACCGTGCTGGGAAACACATACGAAACGTTTCCGGCAAAACTACACGCGCGCGATATGCGCACTTGATACGTTGGAGGCAACTATGGGTCTGCTCGATTCGCTCAAGTCCACGTTCACCTCGTCGGGCGAGGCGTCCGTTCCGCCCGCAGCAAGCTTCGCCACTCGCGAAGGCGTCATCTACGCTCCCGTCAACGGCGTGCTCGTCAATCTGAGTGAGGTTCCCGACGAGACCATCGCCTCGGGCATGCTCGGCCAGGGCTACGGCATCGAGCCCATTACCGGCACCATTTACGCCCCCGCCAACGGCCGTATCGGCGCCACCACCGTCACCAACCACTCCATCGGCATGATCACCGAGGACGGCCTGCGCGTGTTCATCCATGTTGGCCTGGGCACCGTGGAAATGAACGGCAAGGGTTTTGCCCGCTTTGTCGAGATGGGTGACACGGTCAAGGCCGGCCAGCCGCTCATCAGCTTCGACCGCGACGCCATCAAGGCCGCTGGTCACGAGGACATCGTGACCGTCATCGTCTCTGAGCTCGATCGCCTCAAGAGCATCGACCATGTCGGCGAGTCCGGCACGCTTATCGGTGGCAACCCGCTCGTCAAGCTCGGCGACCCGCTGCTGGTGGCCAAGACCAAGTAGCAGACCGCCGTCGCATAAAGACTCAACCACCCGTGCATCTTTGCCGCATCTGTGTTGTTGTTTTTGCCTATGTAGAGGTTCTGAAACATTTCTATATAGGCAGCTGAGCATCAACGCAGGTGCGGCTTTTGCGTAGCGAGGCATCGCCCCGCGGCATGTTGTTCAACCGCACGAACCCCCTTCCTTTGTCCGCGCAGAGCGCTAGACTGCTAGGTCGACATTGGAGGAAGATCGATGCAAAACACACCCACGGGCGCCGTACATGCCGCGCCCCAACGCAGCCAACGCATCGTCGCGCTCGACGGGCTCCGCGCCCTCGCCATCGCCGGCGTCGTCCTATATCACCTTCGCCCCAGCTGCCTGACCGGCGGTTTTTTGGGCGTTACACTCTTCTTTACGCTGAGTGGCTATCTCGCCACCAAAAGCATTATGCGAGCCACGGCACGCGACGGATTCTCGTACCCGCGCTATATCTGCCGCCGCATTGCGCGCATGATGCCGCCGATCCTCGTGACTATCGCGCTTACCGCCGTCGCCACCTACATCGCGGCCCCGAGCCTACTCCCTAAGGTGCAGCAGGACGCCCTGCCATCGGCACTCTTTTTGAGCAACTGGTTCTACATCTTCCGCAACGTCTCGTATTTTGCCGCTGCGGGGCTCCCCTCGCCGCTCACGCACCTGTGGTTCTGCGCTGTCACTATGCAGTTCTATCTGGTATGGCCGGTCATCCTTATGGCACTGTGCGGCAAAACCAGGTCGCGCAACACCGCCATCGGCATCACGATCGCATTCGCGCTTGTATCGACGGCAGCCATGGTCCTCATGTTTAATCCCACCGCCGACACATCGCGCGTCTACTACGGAACCGACGCCCGTGCCGCCGAGCTTCTATGCGGAGCCTTAGCCGCCATCGCCGCGCCGCGTCTGCGCGAGATGCTGAGCGGTGACATCCATACCCCCGGAGCCAACAAGGGCATCTCAAAGGTCAACGCGATTTCTCTCGCGTGGCTCGTTGCCGTTATAGCCGGCGCACTCATGCTGACCGGAGAGAGCGCTTGGCTCTACCGCGGCGGCTTTTTGCTGTTTGCCCTCGCCACTGGACTCCTCATCATCTGCGTGCAGAATACGGAGTGCATCGTGCGTCGTCTGTTGTCGGTCAAGCCGCTCGTCTGGCTGGGCCAGCGCTCGTTCTCGGTCTATCTGGCGCACTATCCCCTACTGCTTCTTATGAACCCCGCAACCCGCACTACCCGCATCGCCTGGTGGGAGCAGGTATTACAGCTTGTACTGATCCTTGCGGTAGCCGAGGTTTTCTATCGCCTCGTCGAACGTCCTTGGTCCCGCAAGCCGGCCCAACAGGACAGCACGGCAAGAAAGCACGTCCTCGCGCCCGCCATGGTGCTCCCCGCGCTTGGCGCCGTATGCGTCGCCGCACTTGCCTTCGCGCCGCTTGACTGGGCAGGCATCGCCACCGCCCGCGCCGAGCAACTCCGTCCCGAGCTTGCCCAGAACGCGACCTCCGCCCAGGACAACGGAGCCAACGACAAGGGCGCCGAGCCCGCATCCGGCAAAGATTCCCAGCCCAGCGACACCGCATCCGAAGACGCCACCAAGCAAAAACCCAAAGAGGGACCTATCGCCGAAAAGGTCCCGAAGAACCTTGACTGGAAGAGCTTTACCTACGACGAGGCGACCGGAACCTGCGACGCCCGCGTGCTCATGATCGGCGACTCGGTCACCGCAGGTGCCCAACCTGGCATTCAGGCGGTGCTTCCCAACGCGTACATCGACGGCGTGGTGAGCCGCCAGTTCTACACCTTCCAGGATGTCTACGCGCAGGACATCGCCAACTACGATCCAAGCGTGGTCATCTGCGCGCTTGGCACCAACGGCCTCATCCGCGACCCTCAGCAGGTGCAGGACGTGATCAATGCCGTGGGCGGCAAACCCATCTACTTTGTGACCGTGCGCGTGCCGCTCGAGCTACAGGACCGCAATAACCAGACAATCCGCGACGTCTGCGCTCAAAACGACAACGCCGGCGTCATCGACTGGAACGGTGCCTCCGAGGGCCACAGCGAATACCTCGTCGACGACGGCACACACCTCACCCAGGCGGGAATCGACACCTACGCTGCCCTCATACGCCAAGCCATCTGCGGGCACTAGGCAACGCAAAATCGGCGCTTGCGCGGTGCCCACGTCACGCCCATACATCACACCTGACGTTTTGCTACGCCCCCACTCGCGGGTTAGAATGGTTAACTGTTTGGAAATAATCCGTACAACCGTTATGGGAGGATACGTGAACCGCACCAAAATCGCGCAGCTCTATGCCGATGCCGAGTCGCTCGGCGGCCAAACCGTCACCGTCGCCGGCTGGGTCAAGTCCGTCCGCGACATGAAGAACTTTGGCTTCGTCACACTCAACGACGGCAGCTGCTTCCGCGACCTGCAGGTCGTCATGAACCGCGAGGCGCTCGACAACTACGACGAGATCGCCCACCAAAACGTCTCTGCCGCCCTCATCTGCACCGGCACCGTCAAGCTGACCCCCGATGCGCCCCAGCCCTTCGAACTTTCTGCCACCTCCATCGAGGTCGAGGGCGTCAGCGCCCCGGATTACCCGCTGCAGAAGAAGCGTGCCACCGTCGAGTTCCTGCGCACCCAACAGCACCTGCGCCCGCGCACCAACCTGTTCCGCGCCGTGTTCCGTATCCGCTCTGTCGCAGCTGCCGCTATCCACCGCTTCTTCCAGGAGCAGGGCTTTGTCTACGTCAACACCCCCATCATCACCACGAGTGACTGCGAGGGCGCCGGCGAGATGTTCCGCGTGACCACGCTCGACCCCCAAAACCCGCCCCTCACCGAGTCCGGCGAGGTCGACTGGAGCCAGGACTTCTTTGGCAAGCATGCGAGCCTCACCGTGTCCGGCCAGCTCAATGCCGAGAACTTTGCCATGGCCTTTGGCGACGTGTACACCTTTGGTCCCACCTTCCGCGCCGAAAACTCCAACACCACGCGCCACGCCGCCGAGTTTTGGATGATTGAGCCCGAGATGGCCTTCGCCGACCTCAACGACTACATGGACAACGCCGAGGCCATGCTCAAGTACGTTCTTAAGGACGTTATGGCCACCTGCCCCGACGAGCTCAATATGCTCAACAAGTTTGTGGACAAGGGTCTGATCGAGCGTCTGAACCACGTGGCAAACTCCGACTTTGCCCGCGTCACCTATACCGAGGCCGTCGAGATCCTGGAGCAGGCGGTGGCTGCCGGCCACAAGTTCGACTATCCCGTGAGCTGGGGCATCGACCTGCAAACCGAGCACGAGCGCTTCCTGACCGAGGAGCACTTTAAGCGCCCGACCTTCGTAACCGACTACCCGGCCGAGATCAAGGCGTTCTACATGCGCATGAACGAGGACGGCAAGACCGTCGCCGCCGCCGACTGCCTGGTTCCCGGTATCGGCGAGATTATCGGCGGCTCCCAGCGCGAGGAGCGCCTGGATCTGCTCGAGGCCCGCATCAAGGACCTGGGCATGAATCCCGAGCAGTACAAGTACTACCTTGACCTGCGCCGCTACGGTTCTTGCAAGCACGCCGGCTACGGTCTGGGCTTCGAGCGCTTGGTCATGTATCTGACCGGCGTGGGCAACATCCGCGACGTCCTGCCGCACCCGCGCACCGTGGGCAACGCCGACTTCTAATCGTCGGACGCTAGCTCGCGTCGCCACACGCCAACGCTCATCGCACAAGCGCCTCTCGACATCGGTCGAGAGGCGCTTTTTTCAACAGCATCCGTCAAGCTTTTGGCAAGTTTTTGGTCAGTTGAGCAGGGCTGTTGAAAACTCGACCCGCCGTTTGCCGACGACTACCGACCGCCCAGAGCGCCCTGCGCCCCTGGGAAAGCCCCACGTCCTAGGCTCCATACCGTCGCCACCCAAAACGGAAAGGACGTGGGCACGATGACCGAAGCCGCTGTTGAAACCTACGACACCACGACTAGAGGCGCCGCCTCGATGGCGGCCTATCGCGCCGTTCGCATCCTGCAACTATTAAGCGAAAACACCGGCGAGGACAAGGCCATGCTTTCCGATGAGTTGATCCGGCGCCTCGCCCATCCCGACGACCCCGCCCGCATGCCCATCTCGGCGGCGCGGCGCAGCATCTACACCGCCATCTCCGCGCTTCGCCATGCCGGATACGAAATTGAGTACAAACGCGGCGTGGGCTACAAACTTCTTACCCGCCCGCTCACCGATGAAGAGATCATCCGGCTCCACGGTATGGTCATGCGCAACCGCTCCACGCCTATCGCTATCCGCAAGAGCATGGCGCAGCACTTAGTTGCCATGGCGAGCGCCGACGTTCGCGGCTACCTCGATACACCCGAACCCGCTCCAAGCGCAGGTAGCAAGGCTACCAAGGCAACACGCACGCCCATCAAGCGCATCGACACGTGCGAGCTCGTCGAGCAGGCCATCGACCACGGAACCACGGTGAGTTTTGATATTTCGAGCGTCACGACACGCGGCGAAACCGAAGCAGCACGGATGACACTCCGTCCCTTTGCCATCAGGCAGCGCGATGGCATCTCGTATCTGCTGGGAACGGTCTACGACGCCCGAGGCACCGACGATACGCTGCGCACCGTCGAGATCGCCCGTATGAGAAACGTCACCACACGTCTCCTCGACGGCAAGAAGCTCTTCGCCGCCCTAGACGAGGACGACGCCTCCTCCGCCGCATAAGACCCTCCGCCGCCCATTCGACTACCCGTACCGCCCATCCGATTCTGTATTAAAAAACCCGCCAGGCTGTTGTAAAAATGGACATCAGCGCTACTATAGTTCCACTTGCACTTTGTCCCAGTGCAGTGTTTCCAGCCATTTTTATACTGGGGGTAATGATATGAAGGACATCACCATCAGCCGCAGGAGCCTTCTGGTCTCCGCTGGCCTGCTCGCGCTCGCCCCGCTCGCCGGATGCGGCGGCAACTCTGGTTCCGGCTCTGCTGCCGCCGGTTCCGACTACACCATCGGCGTTCTGCAGCTCACCGAGCACTCCGCACTCGATGCCGCCAACGACGGCTTTGTCAAGGCCATCAAGGAGAGCGGCCTTAAGGTCAAGATCGACCAGAAGAACGCCCAGAACGACCAGTCCACGTGTAAGTCCATTGCCGACAAGTTTGTGGGCGACAACGTCAACCTGATTTATGCCATCGCCACGCCCGCCGCGCAGGCTGCCGCCGGCGCCACGGCCGATATCCCCATCGTGGGCTGCGCCATCACCGACTACGCCGCCTCCGGCCTGGTCCAGGACAACGACAAGCCCGGCACCAACGTCACGGGCGCTTCCGACCTCACCCCGGTCGCCGAGCAGCTCGAGATGATGCAGAAGGTCCTGCCCGACGTTAAAAAGGTCGGCCTGCTCTACTGCACCGCCGAGTCCAACTCCGACGTCCAGATCAAGGCCGCCAAGAAGGAGCTCGACAAGCTGGGCCTCGAGTACACCGATTTCACCGTCTCGAGCTCCAACGAGATTCAGTCCGTCGTCGAGTCTGCCGTGGGCAAGGTCGACGCGCTGTACTCCCCCACCGACAACACCATCGCCGCGGGTGCCTCGCAGGTCGGCCAGATCTGCAAGGAGAACAAGCTTCCCTTCGTGACTGGCGAGGAGGGCATGTGCATGGCCGGCGGCCTGTTCACCCTCTCCATCAATTACGAGGATCTGGGCTACGCCGCGGGCGAGATGGCCGTCAAGATTCTGAAGGGCGAGGCCAAGCCCGAAGACATGCCTATCAAGCACCTCTCGAGCAAGGACCTGGTCGTCGTCAAGAACGACGAGATGGCCGAGGCCCTGGGCATCGACCTTTCCGCTCTGGACGCGTAATGCTATACGCGGCATGCGTCTAGAGCCCGTGCTCGCGCTTTAGCTGCGTTATTCAATATCTGAGCCACAGGGGCGGGCGCTGTAGACCGGCGTCCGCCCTGCTTGTTTCAGGTAAAACAAAACGTCTGTCCGCAGCTCTTCTATGCATTGTTACCGCTATTATGGAAAATCACGTGTCCACCCTATCCTAGGAGGTATGAAGCATGCTCATTGCATTGCAGGGCGCCGTTTCGCAGGGCGTCCTCTGGGGCATTATGGTGCTTGGCGTGTTTATCACGTTCCGCCTGCTCGACATTCCCGATATGACCTGCGACGGCAGCTTTGCCCTCGGCGGCTGCGTCTGCGCTGTGCTCATCGTCAATAACAACGTCGACCCGCTGCTCGCCGTGCTGGCCGGTATGTGCGCCGGCGCCATCGCGGGTGCCGTCACGGGCATTTTGACCACCGTCTTCGAGATTCCCGCGATCCTCGCCGGAATCCTCACCCAGATCAGCCTGTGGTCCATCAACCTGCGCATCATGGGCAAGTCCAATACGCCAATTCTTGCCAAGGGCACCGTGTTTTCGGCCGTCAGCAATATGACCGGCCTGCCGCAGTCCACCGTTGCCATCATCTTGGGCATCCTGCTCGCCGTGGCTATCGTTGCCATCCTGTATTGGTTCTTTGGCACCGAGATTGGCTCGGCGCTGCGCGCCACCGGCAACAACGAGTACATGATCCGCGCCTTGGGCGTCAACACCAACTCCACCAAGATGATCGCCCTCGTGCTCTCCAACGCCCTCATCGGCCTTTCGGGCGCGCTCATCTGCCAGAGCCAAAAGTATGCCGACATTGGTATGGGCACCGGTGCCATCGTTATCGGTCTTGCCGCCATTGTTATCGGTGAGGTGCTCGGCCGTCTGCTGCCCGGCGGCCTCACGCAGTTTAGCGTCCGTCTTGCCTCCGCCGTCTTTGGCTCCGTGGTGTACTTCCTTATCCGCGCCATCGTGCTGCAGTTGGGCATGGACGCCAACGACATGAAGCTGCTTTCCGCCGTAATTGTCGCTGTGGCCCTGTGCGTACCCGTTGTTTGGGAGCGCTATAAGCTCCGCAGCTCCTACACGAAGGGGGATGAGGCAGATGCTTAAGCTCTCGCACGTCAAGAAGACCTTTAACAAGGGCACCGTCACCGAGAAGCGCGCGCTCACCGGCGTCGACCTCACCCTGAATGACGGCGACTTTGTAACCGTGATCGGCGGCAACGGCGCCGGCAAGTCCACGCTGCTCAACATGATCGCCGGCGTGTACCCGCTCGATTCGGGCGTTATTGAGCTCGACGGCACCGACATCTCGCGCCTGAGCGAGTCGCAGCGCGCCAAGTACCTGGGCCGCGTGTTTCAGGACCCCATGCGCGGTACCGCTGCCGACATGCAAATCGCCGAGAACCTGGCCCTCGCCAAGCGTCGCGGCCAGCGTCGCGGCCTTTCGTGGGGCGTCACCAAGGCCGAGAAAGATGAGTACGTTGAGCTGCTCAAGCGCCTGGACCTTGGTCTGGACACGCGTCTCAACGCCAAGGTCGGCCTGCTCTCGGGCGGCCAGCGCCAGGCACTCACCCTGCTGATGGCCACGCTCACCAGGCCGCGCCTGCTGCTGCTCGACGAGCACACCGCGGCCCTCGACCCCAAGACGGCCTCTAAGGTGCTCAACCTGACCGAGGAGATCGTCGACGAGAACCACCTGACCACGCTCATGGTCACGCACAACATGAACGACGCCATCCGTCTGGGCAACCGTCTGATCATGATGCACGAGGGCCATGTGATCTACGACGTGGCCGGCGACGAGAAGAAGTCGCTCACCGTGGCCGACCTGCTGCAGAAGTTCGAGGAGGTCTCGGGCGGCGAGCTCGCTAACGACCGCATGCTGCTAAGCTAAAACCTGCCAAAAAGGGACAGGTTTATTTTGGTAGGTTTTATCTGCGCAAACGCCAAAACCGCCGCAAAGGGACAGAGGCCCTTGCGGCGGTTTTCGCATATTATGTCGATAATCCAGCGTCAGCAGGAACTACTGGTTAAGGACTAAGGAAACTGCCACGAGAAGCTCTCTTCCCCGTCTCGCCTTGACCGCCGCACTCCTTGCCGGCGTGCTCGCCGGCGCCCCAGCTTACGCCACCGCGGCCACCCCATCTCAAGTTATCGGCCCGTCCGATGTGATCGGACGGGCTTCTTGGTGGGTATCATGGTTGGACGATCATAAGGAGGTTTTCCCTACATGGAATTGTTTGAGCCGATTCTTCATTTCTTTGAGCAACGGTGGGTCCACAACATCATCTGGGCCGTCATCTTGGCGATAGGCACCGCCGTCGCCGCCAAGGTCGTATCCAAGACCCTGAACCATCTGCTTAACCGAGACGATAACCCGCTTCCGGCATCGAGTATCTTCATCAACATCGCGCGCGCCGTCATCTGGATGATTGGCGGCAGCTTTATCCTCGACAACTGTTTTGGCATTAATGCAAACGCCCTCGTCGCCGCTCTTGGCGTCGGCGGCATCGCCATCTCGCTCGGCTTTCAGGACACGCTGTCAAACCTTATCGGTGGCATGCAGGTGACCTTTATGGGCATCATCAAACCCGGCGACAATATCGAGGTCGGCGGCGTATCCGGCGTTGTCCAAGACATCACTTGGCGTCATACGACGATTGAGGATGCCTGTGGACAGACCATCATTGTGCCCAATTCCAACATCTCCAAGAACACGCTCGTGCATTTGATGCCCTTTGGGCGCGTGGCCGTGCCCGTTGCCGTAAAGGACACGTCTAAGTGGGCCTCCCTTGACGTGCTGGCAGACGAGCTCACGAGCGCAACCAAAACGGCCGTCTCGCCCATCTCGGGCTTTGACAAGGAGCCCTACGTACTCTTTAGCGAAATCGGCGACTTTGGCATCAAAGGAAAGATCATCTTTATCGTCAGCGACGACAGCACTACTTTCACGGCAGCCGACGCCTGCATCCGCGCCATCGCCCCCATCATCGCCTAAACCACCGCAAAGGGGACAGGCATCTTTGTAGTGGTTTTCATTCGTGGTACCATGGTTCATATAGTTGTTTAAACGACTAAGGGAGTAGACACCATGGAAGAGGCCTATCGTCAAGCACGCAAGCGCGGCGAGCAGGGACGCCGTCGCGCCATTAGCCAAAGCGAGCATCCATACCTTACGGACCTCGATAGCTTGGTTGCTCAGCTCCCCTTAGGTCAGCGAGTGAGCGTCGGCCTGCGGGATATTCCGCTCGAAATGGTCGTCGGCACGGTCACCAAAGGCCGTCAGTCCGCCTTTTCATGCAACTTTATGCCCCTGCTGCCGTTTAACACCGAGTTCGCCCGCAAGTGGTCCAACCTCTACGATATCCAGGTAACCGAGGGCTATCGCGACCCCATCATCGTCACCGAGTTCATGCATCGGTTCTATGTCCAGGAAGGCAACAAACGCGTCAGTGTCCTCAAATTCCTGGACGCCCCGACGGTTTCGGCCAAGGTCACCCGTCTCTACCCCGGCAAATGGGATTCCGTCGAAAGCCGCCTGTACGGCGAGTTCTGCGCGTTTTGGCGCGTCTGCCCCCTATACGAGATCGAGTTCTCGCGTGAGGGAAGCTACGAGACGCTCGCCAAGATGCTCGGTCAGAACCTTATCGAAAAATGGCCGCAGAAAAAGGTCGACTACCTGCGCCACACCTTCCTGCTCTTTAAGCGCGCCTACCTTCGCGCAGGCGGCGACCACCTGGACATTACGCCCGCCGACGCCATGCTCGTCTACCTCAATGTGTACAACCAGGACCGCCTGCTGGATACGCCGACGGATATCGTCGTAAACCGCCTGTGCAAGATTTGGCGCGAGCTGGTCATTGCCGGCAAAAATGACGAGGACAAGGTCGATCTTGTCGAAGCGCCGAGCGTCGATGAGGAGGAGTCGCCCGCCAAGTCCACCTCTGGCGTGCTCAACTTCTTTATGGGCAAGACTGTCTATTCGGCGGCCAACCCCCTGCGTATCGCCTTTATCCATGAGTTCCCCTGTGCGGCGTCGAGCTGGGACAGTCTGCACGACCAAGGGCGTCAGTATCTCGATGAGCACTTTGACGGCATCGTGCGCACCGAGGCGTTCGAGGACTGTCACGATCCGGACGTGTTCTACGCCGCCGTGGAAACGGCTGTCAAACATGGAGACAACGTCATCTTCTCGACCTCGCACCGCCTGATGGAATACACGCTCAGAGCTGCCGTTGAGTATCCCCAGGTTCGGTTCCTTAACTGCTCTATCGGCCTTCCCCACCAAAGCGTCCGTTCGTACTTTGGCAAGATGTACGAGGCCAAGTTCCTCCTGGGCGCCCTTGCCGCCAGCATGGCGGACAACCATCGCATCGGCTACCACGCGTCGGTCTTCGCATCCGGCGCGCTCAGCGAGATCAATGCCTTTGCCATCGGCGCCTCGCTGCTCGACCCCCGCGCGCAAATTATCCTCACCTGGGGCGATGTGCCCGCCGGCGGTCTTGCCGAGGCCATGTGCCGCGAAGGCGTGAGCGTCATGACCGGCGCTGACATGTCAAAGTCGCTCGAAGACCCTACGGCTTACGGACTCCACCGCCTGGTCGATGGCAAGGTTTCCGGCATCGCCATGCCGGTATGGAACTGGGGCCGTTACTACGAGCTCATCGTTCGCAGCCTTCTGCACGGCACGTGGGACGAGACCAGCGATGACAGCCAAGTGCGCGCCGTCAACTACTGGTACGGCATGAGCTCCGGCGTTATCGACATCCGTTACGCTCCGGGCCTACCCTACCAGACGCGCAAACTCGTGCAGTTGCTCCGCAACGGCATTGTCGAGAGATCCATCAACCCCTTTGGCGGCGAGCTCCACAGTCAGAACGGCGTGGTACAGATCGAAGGCTTCCCTCCGCTGCCGAGCACGCAGATTGTCGAGATGAATTGGCTGGCGGATAACGTGGTAGGCACCATTCCGCAGCTCGACGATGAGCCGAAAGTCCCTGCCCTATGAAAATCCTTGCCATAGCCGATACCGAAGAACGATGCCTTTGGGAGTGCTTTCGCAAGGAACGCTTTGAGGGCGTCGACCTGATTTTGTCCGCCGGCGATCTGGACCCGGACTATCTTGAGTTTTTGGTTACGGTCATCAACAAACCGCTCATCTACGTGCGTGGCAATCACGATGACCGCTACGCACGTCATGCACCGGGCGGATGTATCTGCGTAGAAGACAGCGTGTACACGTACCGAGGGATTCGCATTGCGGGCCTTGGCGGGTCCATGCGTTATCGCGACGGCGCCAACATGTACACCGAACGCGAGATGTCCAAGCGTATGCGTAAGCTGTCGCGTAAGGTTAGGATGGTCGGCGGGTGCGACATTCTGCTTACCCATGCGCCCGCCGCCGGTATGGGTGATCTGGACGATCTACCGCATCGAGGGTTTGAGTGCTTTAACACGGCGCTTGAGTCCTGGGGAGCCGACTACATGGTGCATGGGCATGTACACCAAAGCTACGGTTACGATTTTCAGCGTGAGCGGCAGCATGTGTGTGGAACGACGATCATCAACGCCTGCGGCTATACGCAGTTTGAGCTCGACCAGACGCGCTACCCCATCCGTGGCTGGCAGGCAGCCTGGCTCAACTCGCAAACCATGCGCCGCGAGCTCAAGCGCCACGAGGCCATTGAGTCCTCTACCGCCAGAACACCCTGGTAACCACCTCAAAGGGGACGCTGTCCCCTTTGTGGTGGTTTTGACGCGATAGCAAGAACCCGGTCCTGCACAAGGCAGAACCGGGTTTCTTTAGCAATGCTTGCTTTGCTCAGGCAGTAACTAGCAGTTACTCAGCCAGGAAGTCACGCTGGACAGCGGGATCGACCTTGACGCCAGGGCCCATGGTGGAAGACACGGAGATGGACTTGACGTACTTGCCCTTAGCAGAAGAGGGCTTGACGCGCAGGATCTCGGTGTACAGGGCAGCGTAGTTCTCGACGAGCTGCTGCTCAGAGAAGGACTTCTTGCCCAGGGGCACGTGGCAGATGCCGTAGCGGTCGGCGCGGTACTCAACGCGGCCAGCCTTGAGCTCGGAGACCATCTTGGCGACGTCCATGGTCACGGTGCCGAGCTTGGGGTTCGGCATGAGGCCACGGGGACCAAGGATCTTACCGATGCGGCCAACCTTGGCCATCATGTTCGGCGTAGCGATAGCGGCGTCGAAGTTGATCTCGCCCTTCTGAATCTGGGCGACGAGCTCGTCGGAACCGATGATGTCGGCGCCGGCAGCCTCAGCCTCGCGGGCCTTCTCGCCCTCGGCGAAGACGGCAACACGAACGGTCTTGCCGGTGCCGTGGGGCAGGGAGATGGAACCACGGATGTTCTGGTCAGCCTTACGAGTATCGATGCCCAGACGGAAGTGGGCCTCGACGGTCTCGTCGAACTTGGCGGTGTCGAGCTCCTTAATGAGCTTGGCAGCCTGAAGGGGGGTGTAGAGCGTGGCGCGGTCGATCTTCTCGGCAGCGGCGTTATAGCTCTTACCATGCTTAGCCATGTGCATTACCTCCTGTGGTTAAACGGGCGTGAGCCCTCCCACATCGTATCGTGTGCCCTATTGCACACATTTAACGGGCGCCCCGGTCGGAGCACCCGTCGTTACCATAAGAAATCGCTACTCAGCGATGGTGACGCCCATGGAACGGGCGGTACCGGCGATGATCTTCTTGGCGGCGTCAATGTCGTTAGCATTGAGGTCCGGCATCTTGATCTCGGCGATCTTGGTGAGCTGCTCCTGGGAGAGCTGACCAACCTTGTCGGCCTGGGGCTTAGCGGAACCAGACTTGAGGTTCAGCTCCTTCTTGATGAGGTGAGCCGCCGGCGGGGTCTTGGTGATGAAGGAGAAGGACTTATCCTCGTAGACAGAGATCTCAACGGGGATGATGTCACCCTTCTTGTCCTGCGTCTCGGCGTTAAAGGCCTGGCAGAACTGCATGATGTTCACGCCAGCAGCGCCCAGGGCGGGGCCGACGGGAGGAGCGGGGTTTGCTGCACCAGCAGGAATCTGGAGCTTAATGACGTTGGCAACCTTCTTCTCAGCCATGGTCATTCCTTTCGAATCACGAGTGTGAAGTACTTGCTATATCGTAAGCACGCACGTGTTAGAAGCACTCCTGAGATGAGCAGTCACAGAAGAAGCACGCTCGCGCGAACGGACGAAAACTTAAGCGATGACAGCGACCTGGTTAAAGTCGAGCTCGACCGGCGTCTCGCGGCCAAAGATCATCAGCGTGACCTTGAGCTTGCCAGCCTCGGTGTTAACCTCGGAGACCTTGCCATCAAAGTCGGTAAGCGGGCCATCGGTGACGCGGACGGACGTGCCGACCTGAATATCAACCGAGGTGCGCTTGGGCGAATCGCCCTTACCGGTACGACGAGTCATCTTATTGTACTCATCGCGGGAAAGCGGTGCGGGCTTACCGTTGCCGCCCAGGAAACCGGTGACGCCGGGCGTGTTGCGAACACACGTCCAAGCATCGTCATCCATCTCCATGCGGACCAAGACATAACCCGGGAAGATCTTGGAATCCTTGGTCTCGCGCTTGCCACCCTCTTTGATCTCGGTGACGCGCTCCATAGGAATCTCGATATCAAAGATACGGTCCTGCATGCCCATGGTCTCGATACGATGCTCGAGATCGGACTTTACGCGGTTCTCGTATCCGGAGTAAGTGTGAACGACGTACCAACGCTTAGACATGGTTTAGCCCCTCAATCCAGAGAACAGAGCAAGAGCCTCGCCAAAGCCAGCATCGAGCAGAGCGATGACGACGCCGACGACGATCAGAGAAGCGCAAACGACAACCGAGTAGTTCACGAGCTCCTTCTTATCGGGCCACGTGACACGCTTCATCTCGGACTTGACCGAAGCGAAATACTTCTTGGTGCGGGCGAAGAAACCAGGCTTCTCGTTCTTCTTGGACTTCGCAGCCTTCTCGTTCTTCTTGGCAACGGCCTTCTTGGCCTCAACCTTGGAGTTGGCGGCAGCTTTGCTGGCAGGTGCCGGCTGCTGAGCCTTCTTCTTGTTCTTCTTGTTGGCCATTTGGGTTACCTCCGCGCAATGCGCTTATACATGAGTAAACCGTAAGCCCCCAAGTGGGAGCTTACGGAATAATGACTGGCACGCCAGGAAGGACTCGAACCCTCAACACTCGGTTTTGGAGACCGATGCTCTACCAATTGAACTACTGGCGTATGTGACTAGAGACTAGCGAGTCTCTTTGTGCAGCGTGTGGTGACGGCACCAGGGGCAATACTTCTTGATCTCCATACGATCAGGCATGGTCGACTTGTTCTTGGTGGTCGTATAGTTGCGGCGCTTGCACTCAGTGCACGCAAGAGTAACTAGAGTACGCATGTATCCTGAACCTTTCATTTCCGCCCCGTACGGGCACGAGTTGTTACTTTATCAGCTCCACGTAAGTGCTGTCAATGAAAACCTCGAGTCAATTGGTTCTCGGTGGATCCATTCATATTTGGAACACATCAATGAAGCCATCGAGAGCTAATCGACGGTGCATCCAGGACCATTATCGATCCTCTCGACACCAGCAACGGCTCAATATCCATTGCAGAAAAGAACCCGGCACCCATATAAGTGCCGGGTTCTCTAAGTCAGCTATATCAAAGAGCTAATTTACTCAATGATCGTGGAGACGATGCCCGAACCGACGGTGTGGCCACCCTCGCGGATAGCGAAGCGCAGGCCCTCCTCCATGGCGATCGGGTGGATGAGGTCGCCCTCGATGGTGATGTGGTCACCAGGCATAGCCATCTCGGTGCCCTCAGGCAGCTTCACGGTACCGGTAACGTCGGTGGTACGGAAGTAGAACTGCGGACGATAACCATCGAAGAACGGGGTGTGACGGCCGCCCTCCTCCTTGGTCAGAACGTAGATCTCGCCGGTGAACTTGGTGTGCGGGGTAACCGAACCGGGCTTGCAGAGAACCTGGCCGCGCTCGATGTCCTCGCGCTTGATGCCGCGGAGCAGCAGACCGACGTTGTCGCCAGCCTCGCAGAAGTCCATGGACTTACGGAACATCTCGATACCGGTAACGACGGTGTTCTGGGTATCCTTGATGCCGACGATCTCGACGGGCTCGTTGAGCTTGAGCTCACCGCGCTCGACACGGCCAGTAGCAACGGTACCACGGCCGGAGATGGTCATAACGTCCTCAACGGCCATCAGGAACGGGAGGTCGTTGTTACGAGCAGGCGTCGGGATGTACTCGTCGACGGCCTTCATGAGCTCGCGAATGGCGTCCATCCACTTGGCGTCGCCCTCGAGAGCGCCCAGAGCGGAGCCACGGATGACGGGGATGTCGTCGCCGGGGAAATCGTACTCGGAGAGGAGCTCACGGGTCTCCATCTCGACGAGGTCGATGAGCTCGTCATCGTCGACCATGTCGCACTTGTTCAGGAAGACGACGATGTAGGGAACGCCGACCTGACGGGCGAGCAGGATGTGCTCGCGGGTCTGAGCCATGGGGCCGTCGGTAGCGGCGATGACCAGGATAGCGCCGTCCATCTGAGCAGCACCGGAGATCATGTTCTTGACGTAGTCAGCGTGGCCCGGGCAGTCAACGTGAGCGTAGTGACGGGCAGCAGTCTCGTACTCGACGTGGGAGACGGAGATCGTAATGCCGCGCTCGCGCTCCTCGGGAGCCTTGTCGATGTTCTCGAACGCAGTGAAGTCAGCCTTGCAGCCCTCGGTCTCAGAGAGAACCTTGGTGATGGCGGCGGTCAGCGTGGTCTTGCCGTGGTCGACGTGACCAATGGTGCCGATGTTAACATGCGGCTTAGTGCGCTCAAACTTCTCTTTGGCCATAAAGCCCTCCTCTAAACAGGTCGTCCCCGGACGGGACTTTGCCTTTATACCATAGTGGCCTCTCAACATACTATTGAGAAGCCACCGTGTTACCTATGGTAGCGGTGACTGGATTCGAACCAGTGACGCCACGGGTATGAACCGTGTGCTCTAACCAACTGAGCTACACCGCCGGATGGAGCCTGCAACCAGACTTGAACTGGTGACCTCTTCGTTACCAACGAAGTGCTCTACCGACTGAGCTATACAGGCACTTGACGGGTGGGAGCTATAGGATTCGAACCTATGTAGGCAGAGCCAACGGGTTTACAGCCCGTCCCCATTAACCACTCGGGCAAACTCCCAATCGTTCAAGTATCCGCAGGTCCTTTGGTCTTTTGGACCGCCGCCCCCGCGAACGAAGAAGATAATACGATGCCACCTTGGGGGCTGTCAACGAAAACCTCTAGATACACGGTGCCGGGCGTATCTATATAGCCGTGACCTGCGGTTTTATTGAGTTTGGATATGAAGGACAGTGGTTTTGGATACTGAGGTGACGTTTCCCAAGGTAACACTTTGCTGTAGTGGAGTACACCTTCAGTATCGAACTTCGATACCAGCTTATTTGCACCTATATATAGGTCGAGATCGGGGCTGCCCAGACAGAAGATTGCTCTTCCCAGGCAAAATCGAGCGTGGATTTTCTTCCGTTTGAAATCGAGCGTGGATAATCTCCCACTTTGCCGTGCCATCGAATCCAAAGTGGCAGATTATCCACGCTCATTCACTAGGCGGAAGATTTTCCACGCTCGTGTGTCCGATAATCCACGCTCGATGACGATGACCAACCTCGCCCCGGCCTATGTCTCGACCTGTAACAGTAAGAGGGTTATTCCTCCCCTATCTGTTACAGATCGAGATGTTTCGCAGAAACCCCCGCTTACGTCTCATTCTGTAACAGTAAGAACGGTTTTCAGCCTCTTCGTGTTACGGATCGAGATGTTATCGGCCTTCCCTTGGCAATGTTTCGATCTGTAACTATAAGGAGGGTCTTCAGCCCACTCGTGTTACGGATCGAGACAAACCTGAAGCTTGGTTGGCGCCAAACACGCTGACTTATCGACATAAATAGAAACGGGCCCTGTCCCACAAGGGAACAGAGCCCGAAACTCTCATGGAGCCAGTGACAGGAATCGAACCTGCAACCCACTGATTACAAATCAGTTGCGCTACCGTTGCGCCACACTGGCACACTTGGCGCTTTCACGCGAAGCGAGTTAAGAATAAAGGAATTGCGGACGGGGCGCAACAGGCCGCACGGCGTTATACAAATATGCAAAATCCAGCAACAACGCGTACCAGGCCCGTTCATTTCTGTCAGTGCGCCCTCAATCTTAAAACCATTCGCCAGAACGAATAGTTTTAATTACAATTGCTATATATAAAACTATTCGTTCTGGCGAAGGGTTTCGCGATGCTTACTACCAAAGAAGCCGCCGAGCTGCTCGGCATCACTCCGCGCAGGGTGCAGGAGCTCATAAAAAACGGAGCACTTGAGGCCCGCAAGGCTTCTGGTGTATGGCTCATCGACAAAGACAGCGTCGACACGCGACTCCGCTCTGTGACCAAAACGGGGGGACGTCCCCGCCGCGGCCACGGTAAGAGCGAGATCGCGTTCACCCTCATGAACCGCACGTACGAAGTCGCTCAGCTGGTCTACAGTACATCGCGAAAAGACTTTACCCACATCGGTGCCGACATCGATTACGCCCACGCCCCTATTGGAGTATTTGGCCCTAATAGCCCCATATCGCTAGACTCCTTCCGCATCTGGTGGCGCGGCCGCGGTATCCCGCTCGCACGCATTGGGCTAGCCTCCCTGCTTGCAGAAGCCGCAGTCGATGTTCCCGATGAACTCGTCCAGCGAAATCTCGGCCTCTCCTTATCCGACCAGTATTGGATTAGGCCCCAAGGTTCCGGTCTCACCTGGGAGGATATCAACTTCTTCAATAACGCCTTTGATGACGTCTCGCTGTCCATTGCACCCTTTGCCCCAGAGGGAAAAGCGGCTGCCGCAAAGCCCGATAACACCTCGGACGGCAATCTTCAAAAGTACTGGACGTGCGAGGGCGAACGTCGAATTCTGCATAAGGCAGGAGCGCACCTGGACCAGGAACCTTATAACGAGCTGGTGGCGACCGCGCTCCACCGTCGCATCCTAAACGCCTGCGATTATGTGCCTTACTCGCTCGAGGGCACGGGCACTTCCGCCCTGAGCACATGCGATGTCTTCTTAACTGATGAAGAAGAGTATGTCCCTGCGTTCTATGTAAACCAGCACGCAAACGCAGATGAACGGCTAACCGACTACGAGCGATATGTAGCAAACTGCGAGGAGCTCGGGGTGACAGGCGTCAAGGATGCCCTTGACCGCATGATCGTATGTGACGACATCATTGCCAACTACGATCGTCATTGGCGCAACTTCGGCCTCGTGCGAAACGTAAACACGCAAGCTTGCAGACCTGCCCCCATCTTCGATTCGGGCTCATCGCTCTGGTGCAACATATCACTAGAGGAGCTTAGGGCGGGAGAGCACAGTTTTACCAGCGCACAATTTCATTCAAGCCCCGCCAAACAAATGTTGCTCGTCGAGGACATGGGCTGGTTTGACGGCGACAAACTCGAAGGCTTCGTTGACGAGGCAATCGAGATTCTTTCCAGAAACGACGCGCTCACGGCAAGGCTGCCATATCTAAAAGAGGCGCTAACGTGGCGCCTCGAAAGAATGATCGACATCGCTGAATGGAGTTAGCGAGGCAGCATTGCCCCGCCAACTTCCCTACCTCCCGCGCAGGGCCTTGAGCTTGGCCAGGGCATCGGGGCTCAGGCGACTGCCCAGAGTCATCTTGATCTGCGGAGCTTCCTCTGCCTCGTGAACGTCGTTATCGATCTGTTTGATCTCGTCCACCAGCATGCGGCTCGAGATGCGCGTAACACCCTTACCCATGACGACGGCCTGGATCGTGCCGTCGCTCGATACCACGGAGCACGCGCGACCTTCCTCACGTGCCTCGATGCAGAGCTTCTGCACCACGGTATCGGCCGAAACACCCGTCGGCGAAAACTCAATGCGCACGCCGCGGGCCGGTAGGTTGGGGCGCTCGCTGGAGATATTGCCCGCGCCGTCAAACACGATTACGGCCTCGTAACGGCCCTGGGCAAAGGCGGCGACGTCGTTGATGAGGGCGGTGCGCGCCATATCGTGAACGTCGCTGGAATACGGATCGTCGGAATGGTCGTACACGAGCTTTTCGTAGCGCGGCGTGCAGTGGATCACGTTGTAGCCGTCGACCACCAGCAGCTCGGGCTTGTTGGAGTGCACCGTCGAGACCGGGTCGGCGATGGCCTGCGCAAACGCATTGCCGCCCACGCCATAGGTCGCGGCCGAAACAATCGGCTTGGCCGAGCCCTCGCCAAAGCGCTTGGCCTTGGACTTGGCACGGTTCTTTTTGGACATGCGCTACTCCTCCCCCATGAGCTCGCCAGCGTTGCGGCGCAGCCACTCAAAGCACAGCGCCGTGGTCGCCTGGGCAACATTGAGGCTCTCGGTCATGCCGCGCTGGGGAAGCTTGGTCAAAAAGTCGCATTTCTCGAGCACCAGGCGCGAGATGCCGTCGCCCTCGGAGCCCATGACGAGCGCCACGCGGCCCTCGAAGGGAGCATCCCAGCAACTGCCTTCGGCGTGCTCGGAGGCACCGCCCACCCAAAAGCCAGCGGCCTTAAGATCGTCGAGCGCACGGGCGATGTTGGGCACCTGCGCGATAGGCAGATGCATGACGGCGCCGGCAGAAGTCTTATAGCTGCCGACGGTCACACCGGCGGCGCGCTTGTTGGCAATGATGGCGCCTGCCGCGCCCACGACCTCGGCAGAGCGCACGATCGCACCAAAGTTGCCATCGTCGGTCACATGGTCGAGCACGATGACGAGCGCCGGACCGTCGCCCGCGCGGTCGAGGATGTCGGCGACATCGGCATAGGGGAAGTTGCCAACCTCGAGCGCAATGCCCTGGTGAGCGCCATGGCTCGACAGCGCATCGAGCTGCGCGCGTGGAACGAACTTAATGCGGACGCCCGCGGCGTTGAGGTCATCGACCAGGCGCGACAAGGCGGCATCGCGCTCCCCGCCCTCGGCAATGAGCGCGCACTTGATGGGAAAACCAGTGCGTAGCGCCTCGGCGGCAGCACGACGACCTTCGATAAACTCGCCCTTGGGAGCCTGGACAGCGTCGCGGTTGCGATCGCGCTGCGGACGTGCGGCCTGGGTGCGATCGCGCTGGCCCTTGGGAGCGGCAGCGCGATCATTGCGGCGAATCGGACGCGAGCCAGAAGCAGCCTGCTTGCCGCCACGAGGCGCACGCTTGCGATTGTCGGCCATAGGACGGCCTCCTTAAATAGATAACGAACAAGAATCGACCGTCCGAGCCACGGCACCTTGCCTTTCAATCGTCGGGCATGACCACCAGGTCTATGCCCTCCTCTTTCAAGGCAATCTGCCGCACCTCGAACGGTCGACAAATACTAGAGACTCTTAATACGAGTGCCCGCGGCCGTATCCTCAATGGTGAGGCCCAGGTCCTTGAGCTGGTCGCGGATGGCGTCGGCCAGATCCCAGTTCTTGGCGGCACGGGCCTCGGCGCGGGCCTCGAGAATCTTGGCGGCAGCCTCGTCCACGTCGTCGCCCGTATAGGCAACCAGACCGGCGGCAACGCCCAGCAGACCCAGCGGCAGCTCGACCTTGGGCTCGGGAAGCTCAACGCCAAACGTATCGAGCAGCTCGGCCAGCGTATCGGCGGCAGCCAGGACTGCGGCCTTGTCGGCAGCATCGCCCGCCTGCTCCAGGTACTGGTTGCACTCGGTCACAAAGCCAAAGACAGCACCCATGGCACCGGCGGTGTTAAAGTCGTCGTCCATGCACTCCTTAAAGGTGGCACGGGTCTCGGCGGCCTTGGCGGCAAACGCCTCGGATGCTGCCTCATCGGCATCGGCCGTCGCATGGTTCGCGGCCCAGCGCAGGTTCTCGACCGTACCGGCGATACGCGTGAGCGAGTTCTCGGCACCCTCCAGGCGCTCCCAAGAAAAGTCGAGCGGCGAGCGATAGCTCGTCTGCAGCATCAGCAGGCGCAGGGCGGCGGCGGAGTGCTGCTCGAGGACCTCGGCCAGCGTAAAGAAGTTGCCGAGCGACTTGGACATCTTCTCGCCGTCTACCAGCAGCATGCCCGTGTGCATCCAGGTGTTGGAGAAGCCCTGGTGCCAGGCGCAGGTGGCCTGAGCGCACTCGTTCTCGTGATGCGGGAAGGCAAGGTCGGAGCCGCCGCCGTGGATGTCGATCGGAGTGCCCAGGTAGCGATGCACCATGGCGGCGCACTCGGTGTGCCAACCGGGACGGCCCTCGCCCCAGGGGCTCGGCCAGCTGGGCTCGCCGGGCTTGGCGGCCTTCCACAGGGCAAAGTCGAGCGGGTCGTTCTTGTCCTCGTTCTCCTCGATGCGTGCGCCAACCATAAGGTCGTCGATGTTGCGGCCCGAGACCTGGCCATAGTTGGGATCGCTGCGCACGGCAAAGTACACATCGCCGTTATCGGCGGCGTAAGCATGGCCCTGCTCGATGAGCGTCTTGATCATGGCGATCATGGGGCCGATCTCCTTGGTGGCGCGGGGGCGCACATCGGGATCGAGCACGTTGGCGGCGCGCATGACGCCGATGAACTTGTCGGAGAACTCCGTCGCGACCTCGGCGGCCGTACGGCCCTGCTCGTTGGCGCGCTTGATGATCTTGTCGTCGACATCGGTGAGGTTCTGGGCGAACGTGACCTCGTAACCGCTCGCGATGAGCCAGCGGCGAATCACGTCAAAGCTGATGAACGTACGGGCGTTGCCGATGTGGATGTTGTCGTAGACCGTGGGGCCGCACACGTACATGCGGACCTTGCCGGACTCGATGGGCTGGAACTCTTCCTTTTTATGGGTAGCGCTGTTGTAGATACGCATTCGTTACTCCTTAACGGTTTTCTGTAGCAGGCAGACGGCCCAGGCGCCGATTCCCTCGCCCTGGCCTTCCCAACCGAGCTTTTCGGTCGTAGTGGCGGCGACGCCCACGTTTTCGACGTCAACGCCCAAGGCATGGGCAAGGTTGGCACGCATGGCATCGCGGTGTGGGGTGATCTTAGGCTGCTGGCAGGCAATGGTGCAATCGGCATCGACAAACTCAAAGCCCAGCTCGCGCGCATAGTCCATCACGCGAGCGAGCAGCACCATCGAATCGGCACCCTCATAGGCGGGGTCGGTATCGGGGAATAGCTTGCCGATGTCTCCCCCGCGGCAGGCGCCCAGAATGGCGTCGGCCAAGGCGTGCGCGAGCACATCGGCATCCGAGTGGCCCAGCAGGCCGCGCTCGTAGGGAATGTCGACACCGCCGATGATACATCGACGCCCCTCCACCAGACGGTGGACGTCGTAGCCATGGCCAATGCGCAGGTTACTGAACATGGGGAAGGTCCTCTCCCTCGGCCATGAGGCCAAGCAGAATCGCGGTTACGGGACGCAGGTCCTCGGGCACCGTCACCTTAAGGTTATCGCGCGGGCTCTGGACGCAGCGGACGCGCCCACCCATGCGCTCGACCAGCGACGAATCATCGGTGCCGATAAAGCCCTCGGCAATGGCTGCAGCATGGGCGCGCTTCATAGCATCGACGCTAAAGATCTGCGGCGTCTGCGCTGCCCAGTAGAGCTCACGCGGCGGCGTCTCGACGATATTGTCGCCATCGACGATCTTGAGCGTGTCGATCGCGGGCTGGCCGCACACGACACCGTCGAGCGAGCGGTCGCTCACGAGCACGTCGATAGCGTGGTCGATGGCCTCGGTCGTAATGAGCGGACGGGCGCCGTCGTGGATAGCGACATATTCGAAACCCGCCGGCACCGCGTGCACGCCGGCGCGGGTGGAATCCTGACGAGTATCGCCGGCATCGGCAAAGCTGATGGGCGTGTCATAGTCAAACGGGTCGATAGCCAAGCGGCGCATCTCGGCACGGCGCTCGGCAGGGCAAACCACGACGATATGGCCGACCTTGTCGCTACGATCGAACGCGCGGATGGACCAGCTCATGAGCGGACGGCCCGCCACGTTAACGAGCTGCTTGCCGCCGGGATTTCCAAAGCGCTGGCCGCTGCCGCCGGCAACGACCACGGCGCATACGGGCGCCATTATGCGTTCCCCTGTTTGGTGCCCTTCATGCGGTACAGCGAGTCCGCAAGAATGGCAGGGTTGTTGACGCCAAAGTCGCCCAAGCGCTCCGGATCCTCGCTGATGTCGTCCATGAGCTCCTGCAGCGAGCCATACTCGTCGACGATCTTCTCGGCCACGCCGTCGCGCACGACGGACACGCGCGAAAGCGTGCGCAGGCCCAGCGGTGTCATGACGGAGTCCTCGTCCAGGTCGTCGTAACCCAGAACCGCCGCCACATGCTGCGGGTCGGACAGGTCCTTAGGCGTCATGCGAGCGAGCTCGGCGCGAATCTTCTCGGCGTTTGCCTCGGAGGAATCGCTTGCGTAGTCGCGGATCATCAGGTCGTATTCGGTATCCATGCTGGAGCCCGCGAGCTGCTCGAGCTGCATCTGCACGAGCTTGCCCTGGTTACCCAGCTTGACGATGCAATCCTTAAGCTCGGTCTTTGCCTGTTGCATGATCTCGAAACTCGAGAAGATGCCGGTGATGTCGGCGAGCGTAACGTAGTCGTCGAGCTCAAGGGCCGTCAGGCGCAGCAAGGAGCGATCGAGCGACTGACGGGTGGTCTGAAGCGTGGCGACGAGCTGGTTGACCGAGCTCATGATGGTGGTGACGGGCTGAATCTCGTAGCTCTTGCCGTGAACGTACACGTTAACGACGGCACGGCGAGCCGAAACCGAGATCACGATGGCATCGGTGAGCACCGACATGCGAGCGGCAGTACGGTGACGCATGCCCGTCTCACTCGTGGCGAGCGAGGGATCGGGATTGAGGTGGAAGTTGGCGCGCAGGATCTGGGTGAGGTCGCCATCGATAACGATGGCGCCGTCCATCTTGGAAAGCTCGAACAGGCGGTTCGAGGTAAACGAAATGTTGAGCGGGAAGCCGTCGTTACCGGCGGCGAGCACGTTTTCGGTGTCGCCGACACAGATAAGGGCGCCCAGGTGACCAGCAATGATCATGTCGAGGGCGGTGCGGATCGGCTGGCCAGGTGCCGTCAGGCGAATGGCCTGTTCCATACGCTTTTGCAGCTCGTTCTTATCCAAGGCATCGCTCCCATCGTATACGCTCCATAAACGTCAATAAGTTTCTCACGGTTTGCCCCTGTGACGCCCGCAAAATCCGATGCTTACAGAATGAGCGAACACAGCTGAGAGCCCCAATCCAAATGAGCTGCTTATGTGGTAGCATCGGGATTCGCATAAATGAGGGAGTAGTCGCGTGATCGGGTTCGCCTCCGGTGGCGCGGCAAGTCAACACACTGGCCGATGCGGCCTGGCTTGCCTTAATGAACGAGACTCGTGGCTGTGCGCGCAACGCGTACGCCACGGGTCTTTTTTGTTACTCCCCCAAGAGGTACACGCGGGCCCGCCCGCAGAGAGGGAGCCAGACTATGGGACTCGCAGAGCTCGTATTGCTCGCCGTTGGCCTTTCGATGGACGCCTTTGCCGTTTCCATCTGCAAGGGCCTTGGCATGAAGAAGATCAACCTTAAAGTTGCCGTGGTGCTCGGCTTGTTCTTTGGCGGCTTTCAGGCCGGCATGCCCGTAATCGGATGGGCGCTCGGCAGTCAATTCATGGGCATCATCGGACCCATCGACCATTGGATCGCCTTTATCCTGCTCGCCTTTATCGGCGGCAAAATGTTGTGGGAGGCCTTTACCGAAGACGAGGATGAAGGCGACGGCAAGGATGCCGAAAAGATTGACCTGGGCGAGTACCTGATCCTCGCCATCGCCACCTCGATTGACGCCCTGGCCGTGGGCATCTCGTTCGCCGCGCTTTCCGTCGACATCGTTCCCGCCGTGTCGCTCATAGGCATCACGACCTTCATCTTCTCCGTTGCCGGCGTGGCGATTGGCCGCATCTTTGGCGCGCGCTACGAAAAGCCCGCCACCATCGTGGGCGGCGTTGTGCTCATCCTCATCGGCCTCAAGATTTTGCTGGAGCACCTAGGGATTTTAGTGCTGTAAAACACCCTTCAAAACTAAACGTCCGTATAAGGCCTCATGCAGAGTTTTGCATGAGGCCTTTTCATGCAGACTTTTGCATGTCATACTAGGATGCAAAAGCCTGCACGTTAGGAGATAGCCGTGGATACCCTTCCCATCACCACACCACGCCAAGCTGGCATCTACGTGCGCCAGGCACGCGAGACTCAGGGTCTCACCCGTGCCACCCTCGCCAAAAAGGCCGGTGTTTCGGAGCGCCTGCTTGCATCGCTCGAGCTAGGAGACGCCACCGGCATTCGACTCGACAAGCTGCTGGCGATTTTCGACGCTCTTGAACTGGCGCTCGCAGCACAAGGGGATATAAGCGAAACGAAAAATGAGCACCCAGTCGACGCCCCGCATGCTGATCAACCTTGCAGCACCTCCAGACGCCATCACGCTCAACGTCTTCATCATCGCAACCGTCGCAGCACAACCATTCCGGCTCTTGCAGATACCCCCCTTACGTCCGAGCTCTACGACAGGGCCTTCGCCGATTTCGCCATGTCCAATCTCGGAGTCTCGATTGCCGCAAACGCATCTAGCCAAACCATGCCCGAAGGGAAATAGCCAATGGCCAGAACATCACTTCGGACCATTATTTGCGGCGTGCCTGCTGGAACGCTCGCGCAAGATGAGAACGGTCTTATCAGCTTTACCTACGATCATGACTATGACGGGCCAGCCCTATCGACCAACATACCCGTATCGAATCGCACATACGGACAACAGGTCATGAATCCGTACCTGTTTGGCCTTCTACCCGACAGCGAGGACCAACGAAAAGCGATTGCCGCCGAATTCGACGTTAGGCCCAACAATCCCGTTGCGTTGCTCAGCCATATCGGACTCGACTGTCCGGGCGGAGTGCAGTTTTGTGCCGAAGAAGATGCCGACGCCGTCCTGCATCGCGCTGGCGAATACCGCCCTATAGACGACCACGAAATTGCTCTTCGTCTCAAGTCGATCAGAGATGACCGCGATGCATCGTGGATGGGTCTAGATGAAAGTTGGTCACTTGGAGGCAACCAGGGCAAGTTCGCGCTCGCGTTCATAAACGACCGCTGGTGCGAATGCATGGGCTCCTCGCCCACGACGCATATTTTCAAAAATGGCGTTATCGGATTTAAACTCGAGGCTCTCAATGAGTTTGTCTGCATGAAAAGCGCCCAGCGCGCCGGCATCGCAACGGCAAACGTCGAATATCGTATGTTTGAGGACGAACCTGCCCTCATTGTTGAGCGCTATGACCGCGTGAAAGTCAAAGACGGAACGATCAGGCGCCTACATCAAGAAGACCTCTGTCAGGCACTTGGGGTGATGCCCGCCCAAAAGTACACGGCAGACGGCGGCCCGACCACACGCGACATTCAAGAGCTCCTCGTAAATACGAGCCACCATCAACTTAACCTGTATCTGTTTACGCAGATACTTTTCTTTAACGCCATCATCGGCGCACCGGATGCGCACGCGAAAAACTATTCCCTGCTCCTTGGAAACGACGGCGCAGCCATGATGGCTCGAATGTACGATGTCGCGTCGGGTTTGGCGTATGAGCGCATGCGCCGCCGGGCGCGCCTTGCCATGAGCGTTGGCGGCGAAAATCGTGTGGGGTGCATCGGTCCAGGCGCTATCCGCCGATACCACGGTATGGGCGACCCCACGCTGGAGGCGACGCTCACCGATGCCGGGCTATCCGAGAAGTTTTGCTTTGCGACCATGATGGACCTCGCCTACGAGGTACCCATTTGCATGGAAGAGGTCATGGACGAATACGCCGACCTGCCCGGCATGGCGGACCTGCGCGAGCATATGCTCGGCCCCGTCCGCGAAAACTGCCAGCGCGCCCTCGACCTCATCAGGGCAGAAATGGACTAGGTGGCCGTAATTTCGCAATTATCAAACAAAAGAGAGGGGGCACCCGTCGCAAAAGACCGGGTGCCCCCTCTCATAATGTCATTTGCAATCCGCTAGCACGTGACTCGGACTGCTGCTAGCGCAACCTTTACGCAGCGAGGCGCTTGAGGACGTCGATGAGCAGCTCGTAGAAGCGCTCGGCAGAAGCGAGCTCCATGCTCTCGTCCGGGGTATGGACATCGGAGAGCGTCGGGCCCACGGCGATGGCGTCCAGGCCGTGCAGAGCCTCGGCAAACAGGCCGCACTCAAGGCCGGCGTGAATGGACTCGATGCGCAGCTCGGAGCCAAAGAGCTCTCGATAGCTCTCGACAAAGACTTCGCGGACCGGCGAATGCTCGGCATAGCTCCAGCCGGGATACTCAAACTCAAACTTGGCGTCGAAGCCCAGGACATCGGCCAGCGTCTGCAGACGGTCCTTGAACTCGTTCTGCAGCGAGGTGATCGAAGAGCGCGGGGACAGCATAATCTTGACCTCGTCATCGGAGGTGGCGACCACGCCGATGTTGGAGGAAACCTCGACGGAGCCGTCGGTGGCGACGTTGCGGCGAATCACGCCGTTAGGGGCAAGGCGCAGGGCGCGGATGAGGGCAAGCGCGGACTTCTGGTCCATGGCCTCAACCTCGGCGTCGTCGGCAATCTCGACGGTGCAAGTAAAGCCGGGGTCGAAGACCTCGAGCTCGGCAGTGACGTCGGCGATGATGCCCTTTGCGATCTGGGCCGCGGCCTCGGCGGCAGCGTGGTCGGCGTAGACCAGAACAGCCTTGCACTCACGGTTGATGGCGTTGTCCTTGGTGCCGCCGTTAAAGCTAACGATGGCGGGCTCGCCGGCAACCATCAGGCGGTCGATGATGCGGGCCATGATGAGGTTGCCGTTGCCGCGCTCCAGGTTGATATCGCTGCCGGAGTGGCCGCCCAGCAGGCCGGAGATGTCGAGCGTGAGGGTGCTACCGGTCTTGTGCTCGCGCGCGATCGGGCAGGTGTAGGTAACGACGACGCCGCCGGCACAGCTGACGGTGGCAACGCCCTCTTCCTCGGAATCAAGGTTGATCATGGTGCGGGCGCTAATCTGGGACTTGTCGAGCGTCTCGGCGCCGACCAGGCCAGTCTCCTCGTCGGTGGTGAACACGCACTCGAGGGCGGGATGAACGATCGAATCGTCATCGAGAACAGTGAGCATCAGAGCGACGGCAATACCGTTGTCGGCGCCCAGAGTGGTGCCGTTAGCGGTGAGGACGCCGTCCTTGACGACCAGGTCGATACCATCGGTCGTAAAGTCGTGCTCAACGGAGCCCAACTTGTCGCACACCATATCGATGTGGCCCTGCAGCATCACGGTCGGGGCATTCTCGGCACCGGCAGATGCGGGCTTGCGAATGATGACGTTGTAGACCTCGTCCTGGTACACATCGAGACCGCGCTCCTTGGCAAACGCAACCAGGAAATCGCTGATGCCCTTCTCGTTGCCAGACCCACGGGGGATCGCGCTGACCTCCTCAAAGAAATGGAACAGCTGGGCGGGCTCGTAGCCGGTAATCTTGTAGTCCATGGTGCCTCCTTGGCGCAACTGGTTAGACAGTAAGACATGCGACTTGTATATTCCCAGACTTTGCGTGCATAAACCAGTCGAAAACGCCGAGCGCCCTCGCATCATCGGCTAACGGTGGACCGTATAGCGTAACGGTCACAACTTCCGCAGCTCTACAAATCGAGGCGCCCTTTCCGGAGCGCCTCGATTGCGCGTATCAAATTGTCGCCACGCCCTACAGCGCGCCGGAACCGGCTTGCATCATGCCGCCGGGGCCCGAGGTCACGCCGCCGCTCACGGGCGCGGCGTTGCCGGTGTGCGGTACCGCCGGGGCGGTATCGCCACCAAGCGTGCCCGCCGGACGCGGTGCCGGGATCTCGCCCGTGCCGCGGCTAAAGACAAACTTGCCATCGGCCACGTCGCACAGGACGGTATCGCCCTCGCCCCACTCGCCGGCCAGAAGCTCCTCGGACAGCGGGTCCTCGATGAGCTTTTGGATGGCACGACGCAGCGGACGCGCGCCGTTGGTGAGGTCGGTACCCTCCGCCACAATCTTGTCGTAGGCCGCATCGGTAAGCTTGATGTTCATGCCGTTTGCGATCAGGCGCTGGCGCAGATCGTCCACCAGCAGGTGCGCAATCTTGGTCAGGTTCTCGCCCGAGAGCTTCTGGAACACCACGATGTCGTCGATACGGTTGAGCAGCTCGGGGCGGAACAGGCGCTTGAGCTCGCCCATCGCGCGGCCGCGGATCTCACTCGAGGTGAGGCCCTGCTCGCCGGTGGTGCCAAAGCCAACGCTCGCATCCTGCGCGATCTCGCGGGCGCCCACGTTTGACGTCATGATGATCACCGTATTGCGGAAGTCGACCGTCTTGCCCTGGCTATCGGTCAGACGGCCCTCCTCCAACACCTGCAGCAGGATATTGAAGATGTCGGGGTGCGCTTTCTCGATCTCGTCGAACAGCACGACCGAGTACGGGTGACGGCGAACAGCCTTGGTGAGCTGGCCGCCCTCGTCGTGGCCCACATAGCCCGGGGGGCTACCGATGAGCTTGGAGACCTCGAACTCACTGCCAAACTCCGACATATCGAAGCTGATGAGCGCGTCCTTGCTGCCAAAGAGATACTCGGCGAGCGTCTTGGCGAGCTCGGTTTTGCCCGTGCCGGTGGGGCCCAGGAAGATAAAGCTGCCGCCGGGGCGACGCGGGTCCTTGAGCGGCGAGCGGCTGCGGCGCACGGCCTTGGCAACGGCCTCGACGGCCTCGTCCTGACCGATGATGCGCGTCTTGAGCACGCTTTCGGCCTGCAGCAGGCGGCGGCTCTCGCTCTCGGTGAGCGAGGACACCGGCACGCCCGAGGTCACGGACACGATGTCGGCAATCTGGGAGACATCGATGGTGAGCGGGCTGGCGTCGAGCTCGGCCGTCCAGGCAGCCTTGGCCTCGGCGAGCTCAATCTCGGCAGCCTTTTGCTGCTCGGTGATCTCGGCGGCCTTGTTCATGTCGTCGCTCTCGGTGGCCTCCTGCGCGGCGGCCTTAAGCTCCTCCACGCGATGCTCGGCCTCGCGCACCGGCTCGGGCGCGCGGTTGGCGGCGATGCGGGCGCGGGCGCCGGCCTCGTCAATGAGGTCGATGGCCTTATCGGGCAGGAAGCGATCCTGGATGTAGCGGTTGGAAAGGTTCGCGGCAGCCTCGATAGCACCCTGCGTATAGCGCACATGGTGGTGCTCCTCGTAGCGCGGCTTGAGCGCGGTCAGGATCTTGACCGTGTCCTCGACGCTCGGCTCCTCGACATCGATGGTCTGGAAGCGACGCTCGAAGGCCGGGTCCTTGGTGAGGTACTTGCGGAATTCCTCGGCCGTGGTGGCGCCGATAATCTGGAAGGCACCGCGCGCGAGCACGGGCTTGAGCATGGAGCTCGCGTCGATGGAGCCCTCGGCAGAGCCGGCACCGATGATGGTGTGCATCTCGTCAATAAACAGGATGACGTCGTCAGCTTCGGTGGCCTCCTGGATCACGTTCTTGAGGCGCTCCTCAAACTCACCGCGATACTTGGCGCCCGCAACGAGGCCCGGCAGGTCGAGCGTCCAGATGTTCTGGTTCATAAGGTTCTCGGGCACGTTGCCAGCTGCAATCTGCTGAGCCAGACCCTCGACGATGGCCGTCTTGCCCACGCCGGGGTCGCCCAAGATAAGCGGATTGTTCTTGGTGCGACGCGAAAGGATCTCCATCATACGCTGGACTTCCTTTTCGCGACCAATTACAGGGTCGAGCTCGCCGTCGCGCGCCTTCTGCGTAAGGTTGGTGGCGAACTGCTTAAGCGTATCGGTGCCGCTCCCCTTTTGCTGCGACGCGTCCGAGCCGCTAAAGAACGGCAGGCCCGCACCGGGACGCCCGGCACCGGCGCCGGCGAGCGGACGCTTCTTGTCCTGGTCCTTGGCGGTAAGTTTCTCGATAGCCTTTTTGATGGAGGCGGACGACACACCCAGGCGCATGAGGATGTCCATGGCCATGCCGTTACCCTCTTCGACGATGCCAATCAGCAAGTGCTCGGTCGACACGTAGGTCTGGTTGTTCTCACGTGCCACGCGGAAGGAGCGCTCCATCACGCTAATGACGAGCGGCGTAAAGGCAAGCTTGGCAGCCTCGGTCTCCTCGCTGGGCTCGGGAACCGTGGTCTGGACCTCCTTGAGGGTGTCCATGATGTCGTCGTAGGAGATATCAAGCGAGCGCAGCGCCTCGGCAGCGATGCCCTCGTCCTCCTTGGCGAGTGCGAGCAGCAGGTGCTCGGTGCCCACCTTATTTGAGTGCAGATCGAGCGCCTCCTGTTTGGCCATCGACATGACCTTGCGCGCTCGATCGGTAA
>CABRFA010000008.1 GCA_902470065.1 uncultured Collinsella sp. | reverse complement strand
GTTGGCCGACGACCTTGCCGCTGCCGGCGTTGCCACCCACGTGCTGGGCGATGCCAACAAGTGTGGCAACATCCGCGATGCCATCGGCGATGGCTATAAGGTTGCCTGCGAGCTCTAGTTAATCCCTTGGTGCATGGGGCCTGTCCCCGCGGCGTCAGTCGGTAGATAGTAAAAAGCGGCGGTCGTCCCGTACGTGGGACGACCGCCGCTTGCGTTAGCTGCAATGAGTTGTGCGATTAGAGGCCTAGGATCTCCTTGACCTTGGCGATGATGGCCTCGTCGGTTGCGTTGGCAAAGAAGTATTCCTGGAAGTGCTCGCCGGCAAGTGCGCCCTTCACCAGGTCCTGGTCGAGCTCGCCCAGGATGTCGACGAGCGGACGCATGGTCACAGCGCGGACGCCGTCGAGGATCTTCTTGTTGCGCTGCTCGGGCTCAACACGCTCGGCAGGATAGCCGTTGCCCGAACCAAAGCCAAAGAGCTTCTCGAAGGTGTACTCGAGATTGAGCTCCTGGCCCCAGCCGTTCTTAAGGGCGAAGGGCATGGCGACGGCGTTGCCATCGTTGACCTGGGCAAAGGTGTAGGCGTCGAGCGGGTCGGCAACGTGGCCGCACAGCACGCCGGGGAAGGAGTTGCAGGCGAGCATGGCGCCCTCGCCGGTGCCGCAGCCGGTCACGACGTAGTCGGCAGCGCCGGAGTTCAACAGCACGGCGGCAAGGATGCCATTCTGCACGTAGGTGAGGGGCTTGGAGTCGGCGTCGGCATACATACCATAGTTAAAGACAGTGTGGCCCATGGGCTCGACAACCTTCTTAAGGGCAGCCTCGATCATGGGGTTCTTGGAGTTCTGAGAGTTTTCGTTGATCAGAGCGATTTTCATGATAGATAACCTTCCACTATTTTCTAAATTAATTGTTAGTTATGTTGCGTGGCATCTCTAACAGAGAGGCCGCTCTGCGGGCGGTGGACGATAAGATCTGTCGCGAGTTCCGCACGAGCCGAAGAGCACTTAATGTGCTCTTCGTGCGAGTCAGGACTGTTCGAGCAGCAGACCTTATCGTCCGCCGCCTCGCCCAGACGTCTTACTGCGGTTGCTTGCCGATGTAGGCCAAGATTCCGCCGTCGACGTAGAGGATGTGGCCGTTGACGAAGTTCGATGCATCGGAAGCCAAGAACACGGCGGGGCCCTTCAGATCCTCGGGCGTGCCCCAACGGGCGGCCGGCGTCTTGGCAATGATGAACTGGTCAAACGGGTGGCGGCTGCCGTCGGGCTGCGTCTCGCGCAGCGGTGCGGTTTGCGGCGTGGCGATGTAGCCGGGCCCAATGCCGTTGCACTGGATATTGGCCTCGCCAAACTCCGAGCAGATGTTCTTGGTGAGCATCTTGAGTCCGCCCTTGGCGGCGGCATAGCCGGCGATGGTCTCGCGACCCAGCTCGCTCATCATCGAGCAGATGTTGATGATCTTGCCGTGGCCCTTGGCGATCATGCCGGGCAGGCAGGCCTTGGACACGATAAACGGTGCGTTGAGGTCAATATCGACGACGCGGCGGAAGTCCTCGGCGCTCATGTCGAGCATCGGGGTGCGCTGGATGACGCCAGCGTTGTTGACCAGGATGTCGGGCGTGGTGCCAAAGTCGGTCTCGATCTTGGCGATGAGCTCAGCGACGACGGCCTCGTCGGTGACGTCTGCCACGTAACCATGAGCCTCAAAGCCCAGCTCGCGGTAGTGCTTCTCGGCCTCGGCTACCTTGTCGGCGTGACGTGCGTTAAAGGCGATCTTGGCGCCGGCCTCTCCGAGCGCCTCGGCGATGGCCATGCCAATGCCATAGGTGGCGCCGGTTACCAGTGCGACCTTGCCGTCCAGACGGAAGCTGTCCATGCTAAACGTAAAGTTGTCAGAATTCTTATCGGCCATCTTGCTCCAATCTTTGTGGAATGACTGACAGTGCAAGTGTCAGCTAGTAAACCGGTTTTGTCAATGATGGTCTTGAATTCATCACTTTACGTGCCAAACTGATATATTGCTCGGTGTGCAATATAGGTAAATTGGTTTTTCAGCTTTCCGCGCCAGCATGAGAAGGCAACTCATTGCGGCAAGAAACGAGCCGCTATTGCTTGCATGGGGCTAGAGGGTGCTCTCGTTCCAGCGAATATGGCAATCGAGCACCTGATGCGTTTCGACCTGCTCTTTTTCGGCAATTAGGTCAAGCAGGATGCGTGCCGCGGTCTGTCCTTCTTCGCGAGCTGGTTGTTCGACGACCGAAACTGAGGGGGAGGCGACGCCGACCCATTCGGTGTTGTCGAAGCCCAGCAAGCCCACGGTTTCGGGTATAAGGTGGTAATAGGCCTTGCAGCATTTGTAGACCTCGGGCAAAGCCCAGCAGTTGGGGGCAAAGATGAGCGTTGGCGTTGTCCCGTCAATGCTCGATGCCAAAAAGCTTTCAAGCTTCTCGCTGTCTACCTGATCGTTTTCAATCAAGAATTGCGTAAAACCAAGATCGTGCGCCTCGAGTGCGTCGACAAAGCCGCTGAAGCGTTCAATACGACTGGAAATCAACCCCGGCGTGGCGGTAACGACCAAAAACCTTCGGTAGCCTTTTTCGATGCATGCCTCAACGGCGCGGTATGAAGCTTCGTAATTATCCGTCTTGACCCAGTTGGAGCTAAAGTCGTACAGCTTGGAATCAATAAAAACGAGGGGTTTGCCGCTGTCACTGATAGATTTGCTAATTTCTTTAAAGCGGGCGGTCGGCTGTACGATAAAGCCGTCGACGCCTAACGCGATAAGGCGATCGATGTAGGCGAGCTCATCTTGCTTGTCAAAGTTGGAGGCGCAGACTAGCATGCGGTAGCCCTCCTTACTGGCGACAGTATCGATGCCTTTGACCAGCTGGTTTGCAAACGTGTTGGTGATGTCGCCGATGATCACGCCGATCATCTGGCTATTCTTGGCATTCATGCCGCGGGCGAGGGGACTTGGCTCATACCCGGTATCGTGGATGGCCTTGCGGATGCGCGCCTGCGTGTCGTCGCTCATGCGGTCGGTCTTGCCATTTAGGTAAAAGGAAACCGTGGTCTTAGATGTGCCAGCCATGGCAGCGATTTCTTTGATCGTCACACGCTTTTTCGCATTGGTTTGGCTAGCCATGGGAGGGCTTCTTTCTACGGGGGATTACTTGGATAAATTGTAAATCAGTTTACCATCGCGTGCCGATAGCAGATAGGGGTAAAGCCTTCGCAATGCGCTAATCAACAACGGGGGAATAATCGGTTTACGTAACCGTTTGCCTATGCAAAAGATATGATGGGAAAAACCGTAAAAAGGGGGAGGATTATGGAGACAGCACGCCAGCGCTATTCGCTTTCGACGAGGGACGATCTTTTGTCCTGGGTGCTCGATCTGCTTCCTGATCCGTTTATGTGCCCCGATAATATTGGCGCTTCGTTTCGAGTGCCCATTCGTCGCTTTGAATGGGGTTCTCGCCCTCTCTGGGCAGTTTTTTCATTGGTAAAAGGTGGCGTGTCACCGGAGGAACCCCGTATTAAACTTTATTTTGACTACATTGCAAAAGGTTTAACGCCGGGTGACCCAAACGCGTTTACCGATCCTACGCTCGAAACACGACAAATCGTCTTTGAGCAGGTCGTGTATGGATATGGCCTGCTGTGTCTTGGTGACGAGCTGCTTGACCGTTTAAGTTCCGTGCAACAAGAGCGTCTTGTCTCGTGGCTCAACGTTGCAAATAAGATTGAACTTCCGTGGGGAAGCTGGTATCTCGCGCGCGTGCTTATCAACTGCGGCTTGCGTCAATGCGGCCTTGCCTATGATGCCGATCGCCTGGCGGCGGATGTCGCAGCCGTCGAGAACATGTATGTCGGCAATGGATGGTATGAGGATGGTACCCCTTTTCAGCTTGATACATATATCGGCTCGGCATTTCACCTCATTGCGTTGCTGCTTGAGCGCTATGCCCGTTCAAATCCGCTTGTTGACTGCATCGAGCGCGCAAAGGCTTTTGCGGCAGACTACCGCTACTGGTTTGATTCGTGTGGCAGGGCGTTGCCGTTTGGGCGCAGCTTGACCTACCGCTTTGCCCAGGCGGCATTTTGGAGCGCTGCGGCACTCATGGGTGAAAGGATCGCCCCTGCTGCCGAGATAAAAGACCTGCTATGTCGTCATCTTTCGTGGTGGTACGACTCTACTGGGCGTGACTGCCTTTCATCCATTGGATATGGCTACCCTGGCGCGCCCATACGCGAGGATTACTCCAGCCCCGGAGCCTCCTTTTGGGCATTTAGGGCGTTTGTCGTTTTGGCGCTGCCTCAGGACGATCCGTTTTGGGGCATTGAGCCGCATGCTTTCAAACTCAAGCAGCTGCATGTCGAAAACGAGCCTGGCGTGTTGATTGAGTCCGGCGAGCGCCATACCTATATGCTTTCGGCAAAACAGTACTGCGCCTCGGGCCTCATGGGGCGCTACTCAAAGTACGGCAAGTTGTGCTATTCGACGGCGTTTGGATGGAACGCGTCGGTCGATGGAACTGGAATCGGCAATTTTGCGGTCGATAGCTCCCTGACACTTTCGGTCGCCGGGACCGATCAGTTTGCAAGTCGCGGCCGTATCGAGGGCTACGAAATCCATGACGGTTATGCCTATAGCCTGTGGGGCTATGGAGCGGTTGCACGTGTCGAGACCTGGTTAGTTCCGGTCGACGAGTTTAGGCATATACGCATCCACCATGTCGAGTCTTCGGTTCCCTTGGAGACCTACGAAGGTGGTTTTCCAGTATTTGGCTGGAGTTCAAAGTTTGACTGCGCCGAGCGAAATCAGGGGTCTATCAGGCTTGCACGTAACATGTCGGCGCCGGGCGGCGATGACGATAATTACGGGCAAGTGGCGGGCATCGAGGATATTTTGGCATGTCGCGACGAGATAGGGCGCAAGCTTAGGCAGGTCGGTCTTGGAGCGCTGGTCGAATCGTTTGCCGGCGAGTGGGATGGGCGTGAGGCGGTTGCCGTGCGCCAAAACCCTGCAACGAACATCTACAGCTGTGAGCAGAATGCTGTTCCGGCATTGAAGACCAGAATGCCTGCGACCGCATTTCATCTGGGATGCATGGTTTACGGAGATCCTGGAAGTCAAAAATGACGCACACGCATCCGGTAAACGGTAGGAAAATGACCGCCAACGGTCAAACGCCAAATAGTTTTTGAAAATGGCTGCATTTTCTTCAACATCTTCTGTACAATGCAAACCGGTTAGTAAACCAGTTTGCTAAACAAGAAACCAAGGGGAGCCAGATGAGCAAACAGGTCGTATTGATTTCACACGGAAAGTTGTCCGCCGGTGTTGCCGATGCCGTCGCCATGGTGTTTGGCAAAAACGAGGAGCTCTCGTATTTGGGACTCGCGCCCGACGGAAATGTCGTCGAGCTTATCGGGGGCTTGCGCGATCGTGTGGCGGCAAGCCCGAACGATCAGTTCATCGTGATTGCCGATATCTTTGGCGGAAGCGTTTGCAACCAGAGCCTGCAGCAGCTCTCTGAGTTCGACAACGTCGTGCTTCTTTCGGGTCTGTCAATGGGTCTCGTGCTGTCGATCTTAGCAATGCCCGGCGAGCTTTCGCAGGCTCAGATCGATCAGGCGGTCGCCGACGCGCAGGCAGGCACCAAGGTCGTCGAGCTTATCAAAGCAGACGCTCCGGTCGATAACGGCGAGGACGATTTTTTCTAAGCGATAACGCACAGCGCAAGACCGAACGGTTGAGGTTAAGGAGTATCAAACATGATTAGTATGGCACGCATCGATGACCGCCTGATTCACGGACAGGTCGCCGTCAAGTGGAGCAAAGAGCTCGGTATCAGCCGAATCATCGTGGCTTCCGACAGCATCGCTAAGAACGCTGTCCAGGTCGCCGCCCTTAAGGGCGCTGCGCCCGCTGGCGTCAAGGCAGCCATCCTGCCGATCGAGAAGGCGCAGGGCATTCTTAACGACCCGCGCTCCAAGGATATGAAGATCCTGCTCGTCTCCAATGACCCGCGCGACATCCTCGCCGTGTTTAAAGGCATCGAGGAGCGTCCGGTGCTTAACGTCGCCAACTATGGTCGTATCAACGGACCCATCGCCGGCAAGCAGAAAGTCTCCGACTCGGTTTATCTGACCGATGGCGACAGGGCTGTTCTGCACGAGATTTCGGACATGGGCGTCGAGATTATCCATCAGCCGGTCCCCGAGAACGACCGCAAGGATCTCATGAGTCTTATTTAGGCAACTGCGTTTGCGGTAGAGGCCTTGCCGCGAACGATTGCAATACGTATGAATGTGAAGGGAGAACGTAATGGACGTTACTGCCGCCCTTATCGTCGGCCTTACGCTGATGGGGGCAAAGTTCTTTGATTGGTGGGCATCTACCCAGCTTGCACGCCCGATCTTCTGTGTGGCAATTCTGGGTGCGTTGCTCGGCCACCCCACCGAGGGCATTATCCTCGCAGCCCAGCTCGAGCTTGTCTTTATCGGCAACGTGAGCCTTGGCGGCGTTATGCCGTCCGACATTACCATGGGCTCGATCTTTGGCGGTGCGTTCGCCATCCTGCTGGGTCAGGATATCGAGGTCGCCATGACGCTCGCTATTCCTCTGTCCGCCCTGGGTACGCTGCTCTACTCCTGCATGAAGGTTGTCGTGACCTCGCTTGTTCCTAAGTTTGAGCAGCTGCTTGCCAACCATAACTACGCTGGCTACAACCGTCTGTGGATCACCCAGTTTGTCTGCTTCGAGCTCTGCTACTTCATCCTCGGCTTTGTGTGTACGCTTGCCGGCCAGCCCGTCGTGTCCGCCTTTGTCGACGCCATCCCCGCTTGGCTCAATGCCTCCCTCAAGGTTGCCGCCGCGGCGCTTCCCGCCCTCGGCCTTGCCCTGCTGCTCAAGCAGCTCTACACCAAGGAGGCCTTCCCGTACTTCTTCCTGGGCTTTGGCCTGGTTGCCTTCTTTGGTTACAGCAAGGTGACGGGTGCCACGCTCGCCGATAAAGCCATTACGGTTGCGAGCGCCAATACCCCGTTGCTGTCCCTGGTCGAAATTGCAGTTATCGGTGGCGTTATCGCCGCGGTGACGATCTTCAACGAGCTGCGTCGCATTGACGACAAGGCTGCCGCAAAGCAGATTTCCGCATCTTCTGCCGATGATGAGGAGGATTTCTTCAATGACTAACACCGCCGTCGCCACGGAGCCCAAAAACGGGCTGACCGAGCAAAAGAAGAAGAGTATCGTCCGTCGACTCTTCACCCGTGTCTGGTGGCTGATGTTCTGCACGTCTTACACCAAGCAGCAGGGCACTTCCACCGTCTGGCAGCTCGAGCCGTTCATTGCCGATATCTACGGCAAGGACACCGACGAGTACTATGACGCACTTCAGCGCCACCAGAACTTCTTTAACACCACCCCTATGTTCGCCTCGTTCATCTACGCCATCGTCATTTCGATGGAGTACGAGCGCAAGGCCGCCCTCGATGCCGGCGAGGAGTTTGATGACAACTCCATTGAGGCCATCAAGGTTGCCCTCATGGGCCCGATCGCCGGTATCGGCGACTCCATCCAGCTTTCCTGCCTGCGTGTTATCGCAACCGGCGTTGCCATTGGTTTCTCGCAGCAGGGTTCTTGGCTCGGCCCCATCCTGTTCGCCCTTGTCTACAACGTGCCCAACCAGATCATCCACTGGTTCTGTGGCAGCCTGGGCATGAAGCTGGGCACTGGCTTTATTACCGAGGCTATGGCATCGGGTAAGATGCAGGCCTTCACCAAGGGCTTTACGGTCCTGGGCATGATCATGGTCGGCGCCATGACCGCACAGTTCGTTACGGTCACCACTACGCTCGTTATCCCCACGGGCGGTGCCACCTTCAACCTGCAGGCCATGCTCGATTCGATTCTTCCGGGCATTGTCCCGCTGTCAATCACGCTTGGCTCCTTTGCTTACCTGCGTAAGTCCAAGTCCAAGAACAGCGCCATGGTTCTGCTTGCGATCATCTTGGTACTGTGTGTCGTTTTCACCCTGCTTGGTGTCACCGGCGGTACGGTCGCCTAACGATCAAAGTTTGTGTTTGGGCGAAAGCGGTGGTCCCATCCGCTTTCGCCCTTTTCATCGGGAGGTAGGCCACTATGGGTCTGGGATATGCAATCGCGCTTATTGCCGTGCTCACAATTGTCTTTACGGCGGGTGGCTTTTACCTTCGCTACCGCATCTATCGCGACTTGAATGTCGCTGCACGCGAGGGCGATCTGGACCGGTTTTTCGCTAAGATCGATGGCTTTGGGGCAAGGTTTGCCTTGCCGGTGTTTGCCCGCGAGCGCTTGCGTTTTATAGCGCTGACACGTCGGGGCGATAAAGACCAAATGGTCGAGGCTTTCAATGGCCTTATGGGCCTCAAGCTAAACGATGCGCAGCGATCGATGGTGCTTGCCGACGGTTTTGACGGCTTTGCCGCCAACGGGGACCGCAAGCATTGTCACCGCATCTTGATCGAAATGCCGCAGGCTGGCATGACCGAGCAGCAGGTCAAGGCGTATCGACGTCATTTTGATATCGCCGTGTGCCATAACGGGCAGATGTATAGAACCGAGCTGGAGAACAAATACGCGACGCTATCGGGGCGTCGACGCGGATACGCCGCATATTTGCTCTCGCAGATTTATAGCGAAACAAATCGTAAACGCTCGCGGGATTATCGCGAAGAGGCTTCGCGACTTCTGGGGATTCCCGCAGACCAACTCACAAGGAGGATCCATGTCAACACAACCGTTTAACTTGTGTTCCGATGACGCCGCATGGCTGGACTCGACCTATACAAAGCTCGTCGAGCGCTTTAGCGCCGAGTGCGATCGAATTGGCGGTAAGATCCCCTATATCGCCGAGGACGGTATCTACAAAAAGGATATGTCGGCTACGCCCGAAGATCTTATTTGGTGGACGAACGGTTTTTGGCCGGGCATCTTGTGGCAGTGCTACGGCGCGACCGGGGACGATAAATACTTGACGGCCGCACGCGAGGTGGAGGACAAGCTCGACGGCGCCTTCGAGCGCTATACCGGCCTTCATCACGATGTCGGCTTTATGTGGCTGCTTTCGGCCGTTGCCGATTATCGCCTGACGGGTAACGAGCGCAGCCAGGCGCGCGGTCTTCATGCCGCCCATCTTTTGGCCGGTCGCTATAATCCGCGTGGCAAGTTCATTCGTTCGTGGAATCGTGATCGCGCCGGTTGGGTCATCGTCGATTCGATGATGAACATCCCGCTGCTCTACTGGGCGAGCGATGTTATCGGCGACCCGCGGTTTACCTATGTCGCCGAAGACCACGCCGACACCGTGATGAGTAATACGGTCCGCGGCGATGGGTCGTGCAACCATATTATTGTGCTCGACCCGCACAATGGCGAGCTGCTCGATACGCCCGCGGGACAGGGGTATGCTTCGGGTTCGAGTTGGAGCCGTGGTCAGGCGTGGGCGGTGTACGGTTTTGCGCTTTCGTACCGTCATACGGGTGAAGCCCGTTACCTCGAAACGGCAAAGCGCGTGGCGAACTACTTTACCAGCCAGGTTTCGCTGACGGGCAACGTTGCCAAGCTCGACTTTCGTCAGCCCGTCGATGTCGACTGGTGGGATGCGCTTGCCGGCTGCATCGCCGCATGCGGAATGCTCGAAATCGCACGTTCCTGCGAGGGTGCGGAGCGCGATGAGTGGGTGACGTGGGCGCTTAGAATCCTGCGCGCGACCGATGCGCGTTTCTGTGATTGGAATGTCGAGCATGACGGCGTGGTCACCATGTGCTCTGGTGCCTATTTCTCCGAAAAGGATCGCCATGTTCCCATGGTGTACGGAGACTACTATTTCCTCGAGGCGGTTTTGCGGCTTGCTGGAAAGGATACGCTGCTGTGGTAGACGCGACCATTGACAAGGTGGCCATCCCCGCGATTAAGCTGATCTGTATCGATTTGGACGGTACGGTACTCAACTCGTCGAAGCAGATAACAGCGGCTAACCGGCGCGCAATCGACCGTGCTCGCGATGCCGGCATAGACGTCGCCATCGCGAGCGGTCGCCATCCGTTCAATATTGCCGAGACCGCCGATGGACTGGGGTTGCCTCATACCGCCGTCTGCCTTTCGGGTGCCTATGTCATGCTTGACGACCATGAGGTGTTCCGTCATGGATTGAGCGATGTGGATGTGCAGAAGACCATCGATATCGCAGCTGAGCATAATTGCTATATATCGCTTGCGGGCGGCGATTTTAACCTGTGTGCGGGATATATCGAGCGCAGGGGTGGAGAGTCTCCTGCAACGCGGCGGTATACCCGATTGGGTTCTTATGACGAGCTGCGCCAAGCTGCTCAAGAGCATACCGGGCGAGTCCTCAAGGGTGCCGTTCATCATGTCGACCCTAAGGTCTATGGATTGGTTAAGCGCGAGCTGTTGTCCATTGATGACATCGAGGCGGTTCAGTCCGATGTCTGCTGGTGCGATGCGATCGCCAAGGGCTGCTCCAAGGCCGAGGGCGTTGCCGCCCTGGCAAAGGAAATGGGCATGGGAATCGATGAGGTTGCCGCGCTCGGAGACGACGAGAACGATGTCAAATTGATATCGATAGCGGGCCTCGGTATTGCCATGGGTAATGCGCTGCCACAGGTAAAAGCCGTGGCAAACGCGCAAACGCTCGACAATGACCACGATGGCGTCGCGTATGCGATAGATAGGATTTTGAGGGAAAGGGTGTAGCCGATGACAACGATCGCCAATCCCGTGCTTCGAGGTTTTCATCCAGATCCGTGCCTGTGTCAAGCGCACGGAAAGTACTATCTCGCCACGTCGACGTTTCAATGGGTGCCGGCGGTTTCGCTCTACGAATCTGACGATTTGATTACCTGGCACTCTATCGGCGCCGCGCTGCCCGATTTGGACCTTCGCGGTGTTCGCGATTCGGCTGGCGTCTGGGCCCCCGATCTTTCCTATGATGAGACAAACAATCTTTTTTGGCTCACATATACCATTGCCTATCAGATTGATGGCGTATTCAAGGACGTATGCAACTATGTGGTAACTGCGCGCGATCCACACGGCCCTTGGTCTAAGCCGGTCTTTGTCAATGCATCTGGTTTCGACCCCGGGTTCTTCCACGAGAACGGTCGGCATTACGTTATCAACCCCCAATGGGATCCTCGTCCCATTGATGGCCATCACAAATTCAACGGCCTGGTAATGCAGGAGTTTTCGCTTGAGGACGGCCTAATCGGTGAAGCTCAGGTTGTTTTGGATAACGGTGATGCGGTCAACTGGCTGCGCGAGGGTCCGCATGTGCTCAAGCATGACCAGTGGTATTACATTGCCTGTGCCGAAGGCGGTACGGGTCGTCGCCATAGAATCCGTATGGCTCGCTCGCACGAACTTTGGGGCCCGTATGAGATGTGTCCCGAACCGCTTGTGTGCGCTTGGTTGAGCGACAGCCCCTTGCGCCGTACGGGACATGGCAACTTTGCACAGGCGCCCGACGGTTCGTGGTACGTCTCGTTTTTATGCAGTCGCTATCTGCCTCAGCGCGATGGCTCCAAGCATGCATTCGATGAACATGAATCGGGCTACTCTGTGCTTGGCCGCGAGACCGGTATGGCGCGGATTGTATGGCAAGATGGGTGGCCGCGTCTGGCAGAGGGTGCCTGCACGGCCCCGGTCATGTTTGATGTGCAGGGAGAGGTTTCCGCACCAAGCGAATCTATGTCCTACGACACAACTTTCGATGATGCGGATAGACTCTGGCAGGAAGAGTGGCTTTGCTGCCGTTATCGCGATGGTGGTTGGTGGAGCGTCGGTCCCGAAGGTCTTACGCTCAAGGGCGGCGAGTCGCCGAGCTCGGCACATCAGCAGTCAAAACTCGTCCGTCGCGTTTGCAGCCATGCATGGACCGCGCGATGCACGGTGAGGTTTGCCCCGCGTCATTACAACCAAATGGCGGGTTTGATCTGCGAATACGACTCGCGTGCATTCTATTATCTGCATCTTACGTGGGATGATAAGCGGTCCTGTCGCGTGCTCCAGGTTATGACGTGTGACAGGGGGACCTACGGCATGCCTCTGGGCGATGCCGGTATTGTGGTTCCCGACGATGTCGAGGCGCTTGAGCTTGGCGTCGAAGTCGATGGCTATGACATGCGCTTCTTCTATTCGCTTGACGGGGACAGTCGCAGCTTTGTGGCCGACGGGGCGGGAGCTCCGCTAGTGCTCGATGCTTCGGTGCTGTCCGACGAGCACGTCGGCTTTCCTGCCTATACCGGCATGGTCGTCGGTCTTTCATGCATCGATATGTGGGACAAGAGCTCAACGGCGACATTCGGTTCGTTTTCATATCGCGATCGATAGAGAAGAGGATATATGTCTGTGCTCAGCTTGAGTGTCGTTCGGGCTACGGGCGAAGTCGTGTATGCCGCTGAGCAAGAGGACGAGGTGACATTGGCATGGCGAGGGGAGTATCTACCCGGCGACAAACTCGTCGTTCGCTGCGATACCCATCCGGTTCGCCTTGTGTTGAGGCTCGATGCCTCGCTTGCAGAAAGCCATGTCCTCATGACCGAGGATTCGTTTGAATTTCCGATTCCACTTGGATGCCGTCAGAAAGCCTACGGCAAGGGATGGGCGTTTGAGGGCGATCGGCATTTTGCATACGTTCGACGGGAAGACCCTCGCGAAGCCGCTGCTTGGCGCAACCTTTCGCTCAACGCGTGCGACTGCGAGGACATGACAGGCGTTTATCCACACGTGACCTCAAATGTTCCCATGGATAACCCCCAATTTGTTGCCCGCAACGTGATTGACGGCGTGATGGAGACGTCAAATCACGGAAGTTGGCCGCACGAGTCGTGGAGTGTCGCCGGACGTGCGGATGCATGGCTCAAGATTGATTTTGGAGAGCCGGTTAACGCAGATGAACTGCGGCTGTACCTTCGCGCCGATTTTCCGCACGATACATGCTGGCGCCAGGTGCAACTGGAGCTCTCGGACGGTTCTGTTACCGATCTGGCGCTCAAGAAGACGGGAGCGCGGCAAACGTTTGATCTGGGAGGGCGTATCGTTTCGTGGGTCAAGCTGCAAAATCTTGTCAAAATCGATGAGGACGGGTTTCCCGGGTTAAGCCAGATTGAGATTTGGGGTCGAGTGCTTACTTCTGCCAACGGTGAGGTCCTTCGATGAGTGCCCAAAAGAACGGAACGCTTTGGCAAGATTCGAACGGTAGGCCCATACAGGCTCATGGCGGATGGATTCTTCCCATCGAAGTGGCGGGAAAAACCGTTTTTTATTGGTATGGGGAGGATAAATCGGGCATAACCATCAACCGCCGCATGGACGCGATCGGTATTCGCTGCTATCGCTCGACCAACCTTGTCGACTGGGATGACTGCGGCTTAGTGTTCTGCGCGCAGCGCGCGAGTGAATACGATGTCTTGAGGCCCTCGGGCGTGATGGAGCGACCGCGTGTGCTGTTTAATGCCAAGACGGGTCGCTATGTCCTTTGGTTTCATGCGGACGATGCGCGCTACCGCTTCGCCGGCGTGGGCGTTGCCGCGTCCGATGCTCCAACGGGCCCCTTTGAGCTTGTGGATGTGTTTAGACCCTGCGGCCAGGACAGCAGGGATTTCACGCTGTATGAGCAGCACGGAGGTCCTGCATACCTTGTTTGTAGCTCCGAGGGCAATAAAACGCTGCACGTCGCACCGCTTACCGAAGACTACGAAGGCGTCCTGGGCGGTTTCGTTCGCGTTTTTTCCGAGCAAGAACGAGAGTCTCCCTGTGTGTTGAGTGCATGCGGCCAGCTCTATCTGCTTACGAGCGGATGTACTGGCTGGCGGGCGAATCCGGCTCTGTTTGGCACGGCGCCGCAGATGATTGGGCCGTGGAAGCTCATCGATAACCCCTGCGTGGGCGATTGCGCCAGAAGCACCTACGATGGCCAGGCAACTTGCCTGTTTAAGGCCGGTGGGCGTTATTATGTGCTCCTCGATCATTGGCATCCAGACGATCTGGGAGCATCGGGCTATTCGATACTTCCCGTTACGTTTTTACCTATCAAGCACGACCCGATTGAAATCGCATGGAGCGATTCTGGCCCCGATTTGTCGATCGATGGCCATTGATCCATTGAGAAACGAAAGGACTGATATGTCTCTCACTATCCTTCGTGTTCCTGCCGAGCTCGCAGATCGCAGCGGTTGCGTGACGGCTGAGTTTCAGGAGATTTTAGACCGTGCGCGTGACGCACGGGGTGCTCGTGTCGTGGTTCCCGCCGGTACGTATCGTGTCGGATCGATTCGCATGTACGGCGATACCGAGCTGTATCTTGAGGCCGGGGCGACCATCCAGGGCTCTGACGAGATTGCCGACTATACCGATTGGGATATCCCAACTACGCTGCGTTATGCGACTGACCCCGAGATCGTGCGCATTCAGCGTCTTCCCCCGCACTATACGCGTGCGTTGCTGACGGTGGCCGATGCCCAAAACGTTACGATCGTGGGCGAGCCCGGCAGCTTCTTTGACGGCGTCGATTGCACCGACCCGGCAGGGGAGGAGGGCTTTCGCGGCGCCATGGGTATCCGCATCTGCCGGTGCCGCAATGTGACGCTTAAGGGCTACACCTTTGTGCGCAGTGCAAATTGGAGCCATCAGATCGACTCGTGCGACAACGTGTTTATTGAGCGCGTGAGCATTCTGGGCGGTCACGATGGGCTGAACATCCACCACTGCAACAACGTCACGATCCGTTCGTGCACGCTCAAGACGGGAGACGATTGTGTCGCCGGTTTCGACGCACGCAATGTCGTCGTCGAGGACTGCCTGCTCAATACCGCATGCAATGCCATTCGCCTGGGTTGCATAAACCTGCTGGTCGATTCTTGCCGCTTTGTCGGTCCGGGCGAGTATGAGCATATCCTCGAAGGTACTCACCATATGCATGCGGCGGTCAAATACTATTCGCCCGCCGGTGATGTGTATCGTGGCGATTCGTGCAGTTGGCGCTTGCACAACTGTTCGTTTGTCAATCCGGGGCGTTTGATCAACTACGACTTTGGATCCGAGAAGGGCTATCAAACCGAGCGTCCGCTGGTAGATATGCACTTTGAGGGCTGCAAAGCGCAGGGCGTGACCATGAGCTCGTTCTTTAACGGAAACGAAGCGGTGCCCGGTCTGCTCGAGTTTAACGATTGCCAGATTTCGTACGAGCCCGATGCGATGAACGCCGGGAAGCCGTTTGTCCAAATGAGCGACAACAGCTCTCTTTTGGAAAAAGACGTCATATATGAGTGCGCTACCGACGAGCCGTTCCGCGGCGTTCGATGCGCGGAGCAATCCGAGGTCGTTGCCGAGGTGCTGTACAAAAAGCAGAAGTAACCTTTGATGGATCATTGTGATTCGGCACTGTGCTCGCGGTAATTGCGAATGGATCCCTTGAATGTGATCTGATGATAGGGGGCGCCAAAATGGCGGGTGAAAAACGCATCCGGGTTATTGTTCTGAGCGATGCAAAAAACGAGGCAGATGATGCGTTCGCCATCGTCCACGCGCTGCTAACCCCATCTTTCGATGTGTGCGGCATCATTGCCGGGCATTTTGGAGTGCCAGGTAGCGTCGAGGCTTCCATGGGGGAAATCGAGACGTTGCGCCAGCTGCTCGGCCTAGGTGACGACATTGTTTTGGCGGTGGGTGCCCCGGGGCCGCTGGAATCATTTGAAAAGTGTGCGGTGCCGTCCGATTCCAGAGTCTACCCCGAGTTGGCGATCGATCTTATCGCTTGCGAGGCGATGTCGAACGACAGCCGTCCGTTGTATTTGTTGTGCATGGGCGCGTTGACCGATGTCGCACTTTTGCTGCGCGCCCATCCGGAGGTCAAGAATCGGTTGACCGTCGTCTGGACTGGCGGCGGTCGGTACCCCCGTGGCGGTCACGAGGCAAATTTGGCACGTGATGTTCAGGCCGCAATTGAGGTCTTTGATTCCGGCGTTCCTATATGGCAGCTTCCGTCGGGCGCTTACAAGCAGCTTGCCGTTCCTCTCAGTGAGCTGAGGCTTCGCGTTGTGGACGAGGGCGATCTTGGTGCCCATCTTATGGATCAGCTCGAACAGTTTATCGAGGCAAACGTCGACAAAAAGGATTGGGTGAATCCCGAAAGTTGGGTATTGGGAGACCAGGCGGTCGTCGGTGTCTTGCTGGCCGAACAAAAAGATTGCTACGACCTGGTTCCCGCGCCGGGTATCGATGCCGATACGCTCTGCTACACGATGCCGCCTGATTCCAAACATATGATCAGGGTCTATCGATCGTTAAATGAACGTCTTGTTCTTGAGGATATGTATAGCAAACTGAGACTCTTCGCTCGTGCGCGTAGATAGGAGTCGCTCTTTACGGCCGAGCTTGCTCTAGGAGGATTGAAGGATGGATAGAAAAGCGCTTTCGCAGATACTTTTTGACTATTTGAATCCGCTGCTGCCGAACTATGGCGACAGCGAGGCGTTGCTCTATCTTGCTGGTGGTGGAGCGCAGTACGAGGACGAGGTCATTCCCATGGAGGCATGGGCGCGGCCGTTGTGGGGCTTGGCCCCGTATTGGGCAGGCGGCTCCCAAAGTGCTGGCGGGACTTTCGAGCGCATTTATTGCGATGGGCTCATTGCGGGTACCGATCCTCAGTCGGGTGCCTATTGGGGCGATTGTCGCGACCACGACCAGAAGTTCGTTGAGATGGCTGCCATCGCATACGCGCTCCTGCTGGCCCCCAATGTGCTTTGGGAACCGTTGAGCGATGGGCAGCGTGAGCGCGCTGCGGCATGGCTCGGAAAAATCAATGAGCACAGCTGCCCTGCCGGTAACTGGCTATGGTTTCAGGCGCTCGTTAATCTTGCTCTGCGCGAGCTCGGCATGCCTTATAGCCAACAAATTCTAGACGAGGACCTTCGGGCACTCGACGATTTTTATGACGGCGACGGCTGGTACAAGGATGGGCCGACGGGCTTGCCCGATTACTACAATGCCATGACGTTTCAGTTTTTCTCAATCCTGTACATCTGGAAGTTCGGAAGCCGCGATGCCGTGAGGGCTGCCGCTTACCTTAATAGGCTCAAGCTGTTTGCGGCCGATTACGTCAAGCTGTTCTCGGCGCGTGGCGAGGCGGTGCCGTATGGGCGCTCGATGGTCTATCGCTTTGCGCAGTCGGGCTTTTGGTCGATTGCCGCGGCAGCGGGCGTCTGTTTGGGGCATGATTTTGACATCGGAACGCTCAAGGGTCTCATTGTTAGAAATATAAAGGCCTGGGACCTAAGCAGCATCTGTGACAATGGCCACGTGCTTTCGCTAGGTTACAAGTATCCCAACCAGCACATGTGCGAAGGATATAACGCCGCCGGTTCGCCGTACTGGTGCCTGATGGCGTTTGCGTGCCTGGCGCTTCCCGAGGATGACCGGTTTTGGAGCGTATCCGAAACTGAACTCGCGCTTCCTATGCGGGCTGCCGACGATGCGCTGGGAAAGACGGCTCTGGTTGCGCGCGATGATACAGGAGAGGTTGTGCTCTATCCGAGCGGTCGCGTCCCTGGACACCCATTTGCCCAGTCAGATAACAAGTACAGCAAGTTTGCCTATTCGACGCGGTTTGGCTTTAGCGTTGCGCGCTCGCAGCGTTCGCTCGGGGAAGCGGCGCCCGACAGCATGCTGGCATTTGTGGTTGGCGGGCGCGTATTTGTTCGTGACGGTGTGGATAAAAGCGAGGTCGTAACACTCGATGACGGTCGTCGCGCCGTGCGGACAAGTTGGAGTCCGTGCCCCGATATCGATGTGGTGACCGAGGTGATTCCTCTTGCGAACGGGCAACTTCGTAATCATGTTGTTAAAAGCGCTGTGGAGTGCGTCGCCTTTGACGCGGGCTTTGCGGTACCGGGTGATTACCATTGGGTGACGTTGGAGGATATCGATGTAGCCTGTCGTGTCGATGCCGTGGGCCAAACGGAAGGCGAGCGCGTCTTGCTTCGACCCGAGGCAAATACAAATATCGATTGCGGCAAGACGGTGATTCCGGCCGTGAAATACGTTATAGGCGCGGGCGTCAGCAAGCTCGCTACGTGCGTTGTCGTCGTTTAGTTGGTTGACATGTCGCTCTTGCCGCGCGGACGTCTATTCGCTCTGTGTCTGCGTGCCCTCTGCGATCATGTTGCGGTTGTACACCAGATGCAGGTACATCGCGTCGTGCGCTGCGGTGGGATTGCGCGCGGCGATGGCGTCGGCCACGCCACGGTGGGTGCGGATGGTTTCCTCAACCAGCTTTTTGCCGGTCACGTCAATAAACAGGGGGACAGACGCCTTGAGCACGCCCATTAGGCGGGGAACGACGAGGTTGCCGCAGCTTTCGGCAATTGCGATGTGAAACGCGGTGTCGGCGGCAGAATAGTCTTCGTCCCGCGCGGCCAAGTGCTCGGACTCATCGCAAAGCTCTTTAATGCAGATGATTTGATCGTCGGTCGCGTGCTCTGCGGCCATGCTGGCCATCTGCGGCTCGATCATAAAGCGAACTTCGAGTAGGTCGCGCGCCAGACGCTGCTTGTCGTCGATAAAGGTAAAGCCCAGTGGGTCGTCGGCAACGCCGGGGTTTGACGCCACATAGGTGCCCGAGCCCTGCTTAATGCGCACGATGTTGCGTGACTGCAGCAGCTTCATAGCCTCGCGTACGGTGCTCCTGCCAGCACCCAGGCGCTCGACGAGCACAGCCTCCTTGGGCAGGCGGTCGCCTTGCTCAAGATGCTCATCCAGGATCAGTTGAATAATTTTCTCCGAAATCTGCTCGGGGAGTCCCGAATCGGCTCGTGCCACGCTTCACCTCATATCAAAAGAATTCATCAGAGCTATTCTAGCTCATTTAACAGAAGCCGCGGTGGTTCGCTCCGACAATGGAGAGCTGTAAGTAGCCGTTTACCGACAAAAACAGATCGTTCAGGAAATACATCAGATGTATTTTGAAAAAGTTTCCCTTTTAAACATCAGACCTATTGAAAACACGCTATAGTCTAAGCCGAATTCAAAAGGTCTGATGAATTGGAGGAAAGATGTCAGACCCAACGTTTATGGCAGACCCCACCAGACTGGTCATCGCCGCCATCGTGGGCATCGCGCTGCTGCTTGCGCTCATCATCAAGTTCAAGCTGCACCCCGTGCTGTCGATGATGGTCTCGGCGCTCGTGATCGGTATCGGTGCCGGCATGCCGCTCGACATGGTGGCAGACACCGTCACCAAGGGCGTGGGCACCACGCTGCAAAACATCGCCCTGCTCATTGGCCTGGGCTCGATGTTTGGTCAGATTCTTGAAGAGAGCGGCGGCGCCAAGAAGATCGCCCAGACCTTCATCGATACCTTTGGGCAGGGTCACTCCAGCTGGGCACTGGGCATTACCGGTCTGGTCATCGGCACTACGGTGTTCTTTGAGGCCGGCGTAGTCGTTTTGATTCCGCTTGCGTTTAGCGTGGCATCGCAGACCAAAAAATCGACGCTCTACTACGGCATCGCGCTGCTCGCGGGACTTGCCGCTGGCTATGCGTTTGTGCCGCCTTCGGCCGGTTCGGTCCTGGTTGCCGGCACGCTCGGTGTCGACCTGGGCACTATGATCCTCGTCGGTATCCCCACCGCCTTCATCGCCATGGCGGTAGCCGGCGTCGTGTGGGGCCGCAACGTGGGCGGCCGCATCTTTACGGACGTTCCCGAGCATTTCACTTCCGCCGAGGGGGCAAGTGACGACAAGGAGCTTCCCTCCTTTGGCATGGTCCTCGCGATCGTGCTCACGCCGCTTTGCCTAATTCTGCTTGGTACGCTGTCTTCTTACATCTCCATGCCCGAGCAGGTCGCCTCGATCCTTGCCTTCCTGGGCAAGCCGTTCGTCGCTTTGACGCTCGCCACGCTCGTTGCGATGTATCTGCTGGGTGCGCGCCGCGGTTATTCCGGCGCCGAGCTCAAGGTTCTGCTCGACCGTTCGCTTAAGCCCGTCGGCATGATCTTGCTGGTTATCGCCTGTGGCGGCGTCATTCGCTGGATGCTGCAAGACTGCGGCTTGGGCCAGGTTATCGGCCCTATGCTCGAGGCCTCACCGCTGCCTTTGGTGGTCGTTGCCTTTTTGATTGCCGTCATGGTGCGTGCTTCTGTCGGCAGCTCCATCGTCGCTATGACCATGGCATCGGGCATTATGGCCGCCATGCCTGCGGTCGCTGGTGCTTCGGTGCTCATGCGTGCCGCTATCTGTCTTGCCATCTGCGGCGGTGCCACGGCCCTCTCGCACGTCAACGATGCCGGTTTTTGGATGTGCTCCTCGTTCCTGGAGATTGACGAGAAGACCACCCTCAAGTCCTGGACCGTTATGGAGACGCTCATCGGCCTTTCGGGTCTTGCCTGCGCCCTGGTGATTTCGTTCTTCGCCTAGTTCGCGTAGCTAAACATCTTTCGCCGAGTGCATCGCTCGGTACCCATTTACACCTGTTCCATTAACCAACGATTGGTACAACCGTTTAAACCAAAAGAGGAGAACATCATGGACGAGAAGACCAAGGCACAGATTCAGCAGGAGGCAGCCGACCTGGTTGCCAAGCTGCAGCCGCGTTCCGGTAAGTTCCGCACCATCAGCCCCGAGATGGACCCGCTGCGTCTGGGGTCTGGCTGGACCATCGAGGATCTGGACAAGCCGCAGGTCATCATCGAGTCGACCTTTGGCGATTCGCACCCGGGTTCTGCCGGCCTGTTCGAGCTGGTCGAGGAGGTGCGCGCTGGCGTTGCCGAGGCTGGTGGCCACGGCGCCCGTTACTTCTGCACCGACATTTGCGACGGTGAGGCCCAGGGCCACGACGGCATCAACTACTCGCTGCCCAGCCGCGATATGATCGCCAACATGATCGAGATCCACGCCAAGGCCACTCCGTTCGACGCCGGCGTCTTCGTTGCCAGCTGCGATAAGGGCCTGCCTGCGAACCTCATGGCCATGGGCCGCATCAACATCCCCTCCATCGTTGTCACCGGCGGTGTCATGGATGCCGGCCCCGATCTGTTGACCCTGGAGCAGCTCGGCGCGATTTCTGCTCGCTACGAGCGCGGCGAGATCTCCCGCGAGGAGCTCGAGTTCGCCAAGCACAACGCATGCCCCAGCTGCGGCGCCTGCTCCTTTATGGGCACCGCCTCGACCATGCAGGTTACCGCCGAGGCCCTGGGCCTCATGCTCCCCGGTACCGCCCTGCTGCCCGCTACCAGCTCCGACCTGCGCGAGTTTGCCCGCGAGGCCGGCCGCCAGTCCGTGTGGCTCTCCGAGCACAACCTGTGCCCGCGTGACATCGTGACCAAGGAGTCCTTCGAGAACCTCATCATGGTCCACGGCGCCATCTCCGGTTCCACCAATTCGCTGCTGCACATCCCCGCGATTGCCCGCGAGTTTGGCATCGAGATGTCCGCCGACGACTTCGATCGCCTGCATCGTGGCGCTCACTACCTGCTCAACGTCCGTCCCGCAGGCGAGTGGCCGGCGCAGTTCTTCTACTATGCGGGCGGCGTGCCGCGCATCATGGAGGAGATCAAGTCGATGCTTCACCTCGATGTCATGACCGTCACCGGCAAGACTCTCGGCGAGAACCTCGAGGACCTTAAGAACAACGGCTACTACGAGAAGTGTGGCCGCTACTTGGAGAAGTGGAACCTCAAGCGCGAAGACATCATTCGCCCGTTTGACCAGGCTTTTGGTACCGATGGCTCCATCGCCATCCTCCACGGCAACCTTGCTCCAGAGGGCGCGGTCGTCAAGCACACCGTCGTTCCGCGCGAGATGTTCCAGGCCACGCTTAAGGCCCGCCCGTTCGATTGTGAGGAGGACGCTATCCATGCCGTCCTGACGCACGAGATCAAGCCCGGTGACGCCGTCATCATTCGCTATGAGGGCCCCAAGGGCTCCGGCATGCCCGAGATGTTCTACACCACCGAGGCTATCGCCAGCGACCCCGAGCTGGGCGCGAGCATTGCCCTGATCACTGACGGCCGTTTCTCCGGCGCCTCCAAGGGCCCGGCTATCGGTCACGTTTCGCCCGAGGCTGCCGTGGGTGGCCCGATTGCCCTGATCGAGGAGGGCGACCTTATCCAGATCAACATCCCCGAGCGCTCGCTGTCCATCGTGGGCATCGCCGGCAAGGAGATGGAGCCGGCTGAGGTCGACGCCGTCCTGGCCGAGCGCCGAGCCGCTTGGAAGCCCAAGGCCAATCGCTATACCTCCGGCACGCTCAAGTTCTTTACCGAGCATGCAGTTTCCGCCATTCAGGGTGGCTACATGGAGTAGCGCCCATGCGCATCAAATTTCTCCTCTCATAGATGCGCGGCACGAAAAGCTCCGAGCTTGCACGAGCTCGGAGCTTTTTTGTTCAACCTTAGCTAAAAGCCTCGTCCCTAAATGACTGGTTGGAAGTTGCGCCGAATTGGGGATAGTTTGACGGCGCGGGTGTCGCCAGCGGCCCCTATTTCGCCGTAAATGAGGAGATGGGGGATGCGATAGTATTACGTGGTGATATTCGACAAACCGTGGGCTTCATCCGAGGGCTTTATGGAACAACACCAGCATTATCAGAGCCTGCAAGATCAGGCATACAACGCATTGCGCTCCAAGATCATCTATGCCGAGCTCAAGCCCGGCACGCGCCTTTCGGCGATTGGTCTGGAAAAAGAGACAGGAATCGGGCGTACGCCCATTCGCGAATCCTTTGTGCGCCTGCGCGAGCAGGAGCTGGTCGAAACACGTCCCAAAAGCGGCACCTACGTTTCTAAGATCAGCATGGAACACGCCGAGAATGCCTGTTTCTTGCGCGAAAAGCTCGAAAGAAGCGTACTCATTAAATGTTGTTCGGCTGCTACGCCCGAGCAAAAGCAGCGGCTTGAGCAGATTCTTGCCGAGTCCGAGTCGCTCGACCATGGCGAAACGCGTCGCTTTTTCGACCTGGACAACCTGTTCCATGAGACGTGTTTTGCGATTGCCGGCCGTCACATGTTGTGGGATTGGATGAAGAGCGTCAATACGCACTTTGAGCGATACAACTGGTTGCGTATGGTGTCGCAGGATCTGGACTGGGAGCCGATCCGTGGGCAGCATCGCCGGATTCTCGAGGCCATTAAGAAGGGCGATACCGACACGGCGAGCTATCTGGCAGAGACGCATTTGCATCTAATGCCCGAGGAGCAGGGTCCGGTTATTGCCTTGCATCCCGACTACTTTGAGCTGTCCAAAGATACGGCCATCTAACTCGCCCCCCCCCTCATTAGTTGCAGTGAAATAGGAATTGTTTTGCGGCTCTGATGGTGTAGGCAGTCCGTATTCCACCGCAAGTGCCGGGGCACATCGGGGCACGAAAACGCTGCGGCGCCGCTTGGAGGAAAAGACCAGAAGCAAGGGTCCATTCCTCCAGACGGCGCCGCAGCTGTTTTGGTGGCTCGGTTTTTACCGAAGTGGCTCAGTTGAGCGCGACTGCCAGCCGAGTAGGCAAAGCGGCTCGGGGGCGTGCCGCTTCCGTCACGTTCTATCAGCATACAAGACGGTTTTGGTTCTTGTTCGTGACGGAAACGGCGCGCTTCCGAGCCGCTTTAAAAGAAAGGGGGCGAGGTCTAGGGCACGCCCCCTTTCACGATAGAGAGCTAAACCTAGCCGCGGACCTTCTTGACGACGTCCATGGCCTCGCGGGCAATCTGCTCGACCTTGGAGAAGTCGCCATCGGCAAACAGGGCCGGCTTGACCATCCAGGTGCCACCGCAGGCGATGATGGCAGAGGAGCTCAGGTACTCCTCGACGTTGGCGGTGCTCACGCCGCCGGTAGGCATAAAGCGGTGACCGACAAACGGAGCGGCGAGGGCCTTGATGGTGTTCAGGCCGCCATACTGGGACGCGGGGAAGAACTTGGTGACCTTGAGGCCCAGGTTCTCGGCTGCGGTGACCTCGGAGGGGGTCACGGTGCCGGGAAGGACGGGCAGGTCGATATCGATGCAGTGCTTCACGACGTCCTCGTTGTAACCCGGGGAGACGATGAACTTGGCACCGGCTGTGCGGGCCTGCTCAACCTGCTCGACGGTCAGGACAGTGCCGGCGCCAACGCACATCTCGGGCTCGGCCTCGGCCATAGCGGCGATGCACTCGGCGGCGCAGGCGGTGCGGAAGGTGACCTCGGCGGACTTCATGCCAGCTGCCATAAGGGCGTGGGCGAGCGGAGCGGCGTCCTCGACCTTGTCGAGCACAACGACCGGCACGATGCCCAGGGACTCAAGCGTGGTGTAGAACTGATCGAACATGATGTTCCTTTCGATGTGTGGCGCGCATGGGCGCGTGATTGCCAAATGTGCTGGTCAGGAGCCGATTTTGGATTGGTTATCGGAGGCACTGCTTGGGGTTCAAGCAATTCCAAAACCGGCTGCTCGACCAGTCATGTAGGGAATGCCAGGCAAAACCGGAATGGGACTGGTGGTTTTGCCCGGCCGGAGGAATCGGGGAGCGGGCCGCAGGGGTATGGGATTGGAAAGCTGCGGCCCGCGGAATGGGGAACGAATTAACGGGCGACGCGGGTGCCACTGTCGGCGGCGGATGCCGCGGCTGCGATCTCGTCTGCGGTCACCAAGTTGGAATCGCCCTTGATAGTGAGCTTGAGGATCGAGGCTGCAATCGCGTAGTTGACAGCGTCCTGCGGGTCAAAGTCGTTGATGAGGGCATGGACGAGGCCGGCGTTGAAAGCGTCGCCGGCGGCAACGCCCTCGAGTACGTGCACGTCGTGAGCAGGGGAGAACCAGTGCTCGCCGCTCTCGGCGTCAAAGAGCATGCCCATCCAGATGGAGCGCTCGACGCAGGAGATGTTGCGGACGACCGAGGCGACCTTCTTGCAACCGTACTCGGCGCAGATCTGACGGGCCATCTCGACGTAGGTGTCACGCTCCTCGATGCCGTGGGCAAGGGAGCCGGAGACGCAGGTCATGCCAAGGCCGGCAGGCGCATCCTCGTCGTTGGCGATGCAGATGTCGACGAGCGGCAGGAGTTCCTTCATGGTGGCCTGCGATTTCTCGGGCGACCACATCTTGCCGCGATAGTTCACGTCGCACACGGTGGTGATGCCCTTGGCGCGGCAGACGGCGAGCGCCTCCTTGCAGGCGGCGGCCATCTCGTCGGAGACGGCGGGGGTCACGCCGGAGAAGTAGAAGACATCGATGCCCTTGAGGATCTCGTCCCAGTCAAAGACGTCGCGCTTGGCCATGTTGATGGCAGAGAACTTGCGGTCGTAGACGCAGCCGTTGCCGCGCTGCGAGGCGCCGACCTCAAACACATAGGAGCCAAGACGGTCGCCCTGACGCACGACGCGCGTTGTGTCGACGCCGTAGGCCTTCAGCGAGCGCAGCGCGCACTCGCCTAGGCGGTTGGCCGGGACAACGGATACGTAAGCGGCCTTGTCGCCTTGGTAGGCCAGGGAAAGAGCGGTGTTGGCCTCGGCGCCACCGTAGCGGACGTCAAACTCGGTTGCCTGCTCAATGCGCAGATGATCTTTGGGCGAGAGCCTCATCATGATTTCGCCGAAGGTAAGAACCGTTTTACCCATGGTCGCGCAGCTCCTTTTACTCGTGCGTACACCTTTGATATAGCGTTGGCACGCAGGTGCCAAGACGGTAGGGTGCGTCTTTGCACCTGCGTGCCAACGCTTGCCGAAATCGGTTTACGAAATCGGTTTCGTTTCGAGTTGTAGTATACTCACCTACAGCGTTTTGCAACCGAGATTTTTAAAAAAATGCCTAAAATGGCTCAGACTGCTGACAATTGGGAAACGGGGTGCGCCATGGCGCAGATGAGAATCAAGGACATTGCCGCCGAGGCGGGCGTGAGCCCGGCCACGGTCTCGCGCTATCTCAACAACCGCCCCGGGCAGATGACCGAGGAAACCCGCGCTCGCATCGCGGCGGTTATCGAGCGCACCGGCTATCGCCCACGTGCTGCCGCGCGCAATCTGCGCAGCTCGCGCACCAACCTCATCGGCGTGATCCTGGCCGACATCGCCAACCCGTTCTCCAGCGCCATGCTCGAAGGACTTTCCGTCAGCGCCGCCGCGCGCGGCTGCTCGCTCATGACGGCCATTAGCGGCAACGACCCCGAAAAGGAAGCAGAGTCACTCACCAGACTTATCGACGCTGGCGTGGACGGTCTGGTCGTCAACACCTGCGGAGGCAATGACGAGGCGATCGCCGCGGCAGCGGGACGTCTGCCTGTTGTGCTGCTCGACCGCGATGTTGCCGACGGCGGTGTCGATCTGGTGACATCTAACAACCGTGAGCTGGTCGCCGGCTTGGTAGACGCCTTGGCAGCTGCGGGCAGCGAGCGCCTGTGCCTGCTCACCGAGGCAAGCGACGACAGCCCCGTGCGTCGCGAGCGTGCCGAGGCCTTTGCCGACGAGCTTTCGCGACGCGGCCTTGCGGGCGAGGTCGTCACCCTGACCGACGGCGGTGCCACGGGCGTCAGCCGCTTGGACGAGACCATCCGCGGCTGTGCAGGCAAAAAGCTCGGCCTCATTGCCGTCAACGGCCTGGTCTTCCTGCGTCTGACCGAGGCGTTGGCGCAGCTTGGTCCCTCGCTGCCGGCGGGGCTCAAGATCGCGACGTTTGACGACTACCCTTGGAACCACGTGCTCTTTGGCGGTGTGACCACGGCCGCGCAGGACACCCTTACCATTGCCGAGCGCGTGGTCGAGCGCCTGTCCGAGCGCATCGACGTCGTTACCACTACGGTGGGCGATGCCGCAAAGCTCGCCCCCAAGCGCATCGAGATTCCCGGCCACATCGAACACCGCGCTTCGACCTCGCGCTAATCGCTCGTTCGCAACTGCCTGTTCGCGCACGTTTTTTGAGCGCTTGATACGCTTTAACCCTGCGGAAACATTTTTCTGCGATAGTATCTGCGATATAGACCAGTCGAAACCCGCCCGAAAGAAAGGGGAGCGACATGAACCAGCAGAACATCGATTACGTACTCCGTTCCGTAGAGCAGCGTGACATCCGCTTTGTGCGTCTGTGGTTTGTCGACATTCTCGGCCGCCTCAAGAACTTTGCCATTAGCCCCGAGGACCTCGAGGTCGCTTTTGAGGAGGGTATTGGCTTTGACGGCTCCGCCATCGAGGGCTTTGCCACGCCCGAGGAAGCCGACATGCTCGCATTCCCCGATGCTTCGACCTTCCAGATTCTGCCGTGGCGCCCGAGCCATAACGGCGTCGCCCGCGTGTTCTGCGACGTGTGCACTCCCGATCGCAAGCCGTTTGCCGGCGACCCGCGCGATGCCCTGCGCCGCATGTTCTACAAGGCCGAGAAGGCCGGCTATCTGCTCAACGTGGGCGCCGAGCTGGAGTATTACTACTTCCCCGACGAGCACACCCCCGAGCCGCTCGACAACGTGGGCTACTTCGATCTTTCGGTGAGCGACGCCGCTCGCGACTTGCGCCGCAACACGGTCCTCACGCTCGAGAAGATGTCCGTGCCCGTGGAGTACACCTTCCACGCCGCCGGTCGCTCGCAGCATGGCATGAGCCTGCGCCACGCCGAGGCCCTGAGCATGTCAGACGCTATCACCACGGCCAAACTCATCATTAAGCAGCAGGCTTACGAGAGCGGGTGCCACGCCTCCTTTATGCCCAAGCCGTTGGCGGGCGAGGACGGCAGCGCTATGTTCCTGTGCCAGTCGCTATTCGACCACGACGGCAACAACGTCTTTTGGGGCGAGGACGACGAGAAGTACCATCTCTCCGATATCGCCAAGCACTACATGGCCGGCATCTTGGCGCACGCGCGCGAGATCAGCGCCATCACTAACCCCACGGTCAACTCGTACAAGCGCATCACCACGGGCGGCGACTCCGTGCCGCAGTACGCCACGTGGGGCCTGCGCAACCGCGCGAGTATGGTCCGCATCCCGGTCTACAAGCCCGGCAAGCAGCTGTCCACGCGCATCGAGCTGCGCAGTCCCGATCCCATGGCCAATCCGTACCTGGTCAACGCCGTCACGCTGGCGGCTGGTCTGGACGGCATCGAGCGCAAGCTGGAGCTCCCGCCCGAGGCCACGGCCGAGACGCTCAAGCTTACCGACCGTCAGATGATCGAGGCTGGCTACACGTCGCTGCCGCGCTCGCTCAAAGAGGCGCTCGACGTGTTCGAGGACTCGCAGTTTATGAAGGATGCCCTCGGCGAGCACATCCACAGCTTCTTCCTCAAAAAGAAGCGCGACGAGTGGCATAAGTTTGAGTCTACGATCACCGAGTGGGAGATTAAGCATTACCTGGCGAACTCCTAATCGCGCTGACTTGTTCCAGTACGATTGAGCTCATTTCCTTGGAGGCCGATATGTCCGAAAAGAGTGCCCTGTTCATGGCGCGCACGACGCGCTTCCACGAGTTTGCCCGCAGCTTGACGACCACCCTGGGTGTCGAGGTGAGCCTGGCAACTCCCGATTCGCCGACCGCGGCGCACGACTTTGACCTGCTGATTCTCGATTCCGATGGCATCCGCAGCGACCGCATCGATCAGATTGCCAAGTGGCTTGACGATCGCGGCGGCGTCCCCATGTTGGTGATCGTCGACGACGAGGCGCTCGGCACCCTGCGCCTGCCCAATCATGCGCATGCCGACTTTGTATGCCCCACGGCGACGCCCAACGAGCTTAAGGCTCGTGCACAGCGCCTGATGGGCGAGGAGGAGACCGTCACCGCCGACGATGTGCTCAACATCGATAACCTCGAGATCAACCTGGCTACCTACCAGGTGACGCTCGATAACGAGCCCATCGACCTGACGCTGATGGAGTACTCGCTGCTGAGCTTTTTGGCGACGCACCCCAACCGTGCCTACAGCCGCGAGGTGCTGCTGCACCGCGTGTGGGGCTTTGAGTACTGCGGCGGCACGCGCACCGTCGACGTGCACATCCGACGCATCCGCTCCAAGGTGGGTCCGCAGATCGCGGCACACATCACCACCGTCCGCGGCGTGGGCTATCTGTTTAAGGACTAGATTTCCACCACAAAGGGGACAGGCACCTTTGTGGTGGTTTTGCCGCATGTGCGGGTTCCTTTCGGGTTTGCAGAAGAACTTAAGCCTTCCTAAAAGATTGCGTTCTCATACACGTGCACCCGCATATTGGGGTACAACTCAACGTGAACAATGATGGCCCGCCACGTGTTTGGCGGGCCTTTGGTTATTTGACGAAAGGATCGCAGCTATGAGCGAGAACGATTCCCAGCGTCCCCAGGATGCGGACCACGCCGGCGAGACGCAGCAGCAGCCGCGCGTGCAGGTGGAGTCGACGCCTGCCGACAGCAACATTCCCTACGTGCAGGCCTACGACACGCAGACCGGCAAGCCGCTGGGCAGCCAGCAGGTTGTAAACAAGCACACAGTGGTCAAGACTAAGACCAAAAAGCTGCCGATCTTTATTACAGCACTCGCCGGCTGTGCCTGTGGCGCCCTGCTGGTCATTGCGCTCATTATGAGCGGCACGCTCGATATCGGCGGCGGCAAGAATGCCGTGACGGCGGGTGCTTCGGGTTCATCGACGCAAAAGATTACGATTGATTCCGAGGACACCACGCTGGCCGAGGCCGTTTCTGCCAAGGCCCTGCCCTCCGTGGTTTCCATTACCGCCACTTCGAGCGGCGGCCAGAATGGCTCGCTTTCGCAGTCTGCCGACGAGTCGGACGGCTCGGGCAGCGTCGGCTCGGGCGTTGTGCTCGATACCGAGGGCCATATCCTCACCAACAACCACGTGGTCGATGGCTATGACCAGTACGTGGTGACCATGGATGACGGTACCACCTACGAGGCCGAGTTCGTGGGCAACGACGCTTCGAGCGACCTGGCCGTCATCAAGCTCAAGGACGCCGACGCCTCCAAGCTCACACCGATCGAGATCGGTGACTCCTCCAAGCTCAATGTGGGCGAGTGGGTTATGGCCATCGGTTCGCCGTTCGGCAACGAGCAGTCTGTTTCCACGGGCATTGTGTCGGCGCTGTATCGTTCCACGGCCATGAGCTCTACCAGCGGTAACACCATCTATGCCAACATGATCCAGACCGATGCTGCCATCAACCCGGGCAACTCCGGTGGCGCGCTCGTTAACGACAACGGCGAGCTGGTGGGCATCAACTCGCTCATCGAGAGCTACTCGGGCTCTAGCTCGGGCGTGGGCTTTGCTATTCCCGTTAACTACGCCAAGAACATTGCCGACCAGATCATCGGCGGCAAGACGCCGGTGCACCCGTACCTGGGAGCCATGCTTTCGAGCGTCAACGCGCTCAACGCTCGCACTAACAAGCTGAGCACCGATAGCGGCGCGTACGTGGCGAGCGTCGTTGAGGACGGTCCTGCCGCAAAGGCCGGCATCCAAGAGGGCGATGTCATTACCAAGCTGGGCGACGACGAGATCACGAGCGCCGATGGCCTGATCATCGCGCTGCGCAGCCACGAGGTGGGCGAGAAGGTCGAGATCACGCTCATGCGCGGCAAGGACGAGAAGAAGGTCACCGTCGAGCTTGGCTCCGACGAGGAGCTGCAGAACCAGCAGCAGGACGACAGCGCGACTGACACCGGCAACGGCGGTATTACCGACGAGCAGCTGCGCCAGTATCTGGAGGAGCTGCTGGGCCAGCAGGGCCAGGGCTACGGTCAGGGTTTCTAACGAGCCGTATCGCACATACCGATGCCAGAGGGGCTGTCCCATCAACGTGGGACAGCCCCTCTTTTCTTATTGATCCGTTGGGGACGGAGAAAAACGGATCACTTGGGGCTGATAAGAGGCCTGGTTCGTAATGGTCTGGACAGTTGGTTCAGATACGTATAAATCTGGGGCAGCTTGGGATGCGTTTTGAGCAATTTTTGATTGGGATGGGGCTCGAATGGGTGTTTGGAAGGGAGAGTGGGACGTTTACATGGTCTCGAGGAGCCCAAATTAGTTGAAACGGGGGTGTTCGTGCTTGATTCGGCTCTAGGATTTATACGTATCTGAACTAACTGTCCACTCCAGTCTGGTGGCTGCCGATTCGGTGCGGTTCGAAAGGGTTATTCGGCGCCATGGTGACCGGTGGTACTCTAGTATCCGTTTGAAATCGAGCGAAGGAGTGCCGCTATGGAGCAATCGAGCCTGTTTGGTGACGGCGTGGACATCGATACCGAAACGCCCGCGAGCGCGGATACCGCTGCATCGGCCGATGCCCGTGCCCAGGCGGCAGCGCGCGCGGCCGAGCTGCGCCACGAGCTCGACTACCACGCCTATCGCTATTACATGCTCGATGCGCCCGAGATCACGGACGCCGCCTTCGACAAAATGCTCGTTGAGCTGCAGGAAATCGAGGCGACCTACCCCGACCTGGTGACGCCCGACAGCTACACCCAACGCGTGGGCGGGTACGTGAGCGAGCAGTTTACGCCGGTCACGCATATGGCGCGCATGTATTCCATGGACGATGCCATGGATCTGGACGAACTTGACGCGTGGCTCCAACGAACCGAGGATGCGCTCGGCGCAGGTAGCGTCACCTATACCTGCGAGCTTAAGATTGACGGTCTGGGCGTGGCACTTACCTACCAAAACGGCACCTTCGTGCGCGCGGCCACGCGCGGCGATGGCACCACGGGCGAGGACGTGTCGCTCAACGTCCGTACCATCAAGGATGTGCCCATGCATCTGTCCGAGGCGGCGCTCGCCCACATGGGCGCCGACCGCGAGCGCACCATCGAGGTACGCGGCGAGGTCTATATGCCCAAGGGCAGCTTTGTCCGCCTGAATGAAGAGGCCGATGCCGAGGGGCGCGATCCCTTCGCCAACCCGCGCAACGCCGCTGCAGGATCCTTACGCCAAAAGGATCCCAAGGTCACAGCGCGCCGCGACCTGGCCACCTTTATCTATGCCATCGCCGATACCGACCCGTTGCACGTCCACAGCCAACGCGAGTTTCTGGATTGGCTGCGCAGCGCCGGCTTTAGCGTCAACCCCAACGTGGCCCGTTGTGCCACGCCCGCCGAGGTTCACGAGTTCTGTGCCCAGGCGCTTGAGCACCGCGGTGACCTGGACTACGACATCGACGGCGTGGTCGTAAAGGTCGACAGCTTTCAGCAGCAGCTTGACCTGGGCTTTACTGCCCGCGCACCGCGCTGGGCCATCGCCTTTAAGTTCCCGCCCGAGGAAAAGCAGACCGTCCTGCGCGAGATTCGCATCCAGGTGGGCCGCACCGGCGTGCTCACGCCGGTCGCCGAGTTCGACCCGGTGACGGTTGCCGGCTCCACCATCGCGCGCGCCACGCTGCACAACATCGACGAGATTCGCCGCAAAAACGTGCGCGAGGGCGACACCATCATCGTGCACAAGGCGGGTGACGTGATCCCCGAGGTCGTGGGCCCGGTGCTCGACAAGCGCCCGGCCGATTCGGTTGACTGGCACATGCCCGAGGTCTGCCCCGTGTGCGGCAGCCCCGTGGTCCATGAGGATGGCGAGGTCGCCTACCGCTGCGTGTCCATCGACTGCCCCGCGCAGCTCAAGGAGCGCCTGCTCCACTGGGTGAGCCGTGGCTGCATGGACGTCGACGGCCTGGGCGACGAGATCGTCGACAAGATGATCGCCGCCGGGCTGATTCACGACGTCGCGGACTTCTACCAGCTCACGGTCGACGACATCGCAGGCCTGGACACGGGGCGCACCTATGCCAGCTCCAACAGCAAAAAGGGTGTCAAGAAGGGCGACCCCATCCCGGTGGGCCTCAAGACGGCCGAGAAAATCATCGCCGAGCTCAACAAGTCCAAGAGCCAGCCGCTCGGTCGCGTGCTGTTTGCCCTGGGCATCCGCCACGTGGGCAAGAGCGTGGGCGAGGTCATCGCCGAGCGATTCCTGTCGATTGACAAGCTCATCTTGGCGAGCGAAGAGGACATTGCCGAGTGCGAGGGCATCGGTCCCAAGATTGCGGCGAGCGTCAAGCAGTTCCTGGCCGTGCCCGAGAACCTTGCCGTGCTGGAGCGCCTGCGCCAAGCGGGCCTTTCGCTCGAGGTCGACTTGGGCGCCGCGCACGCGCAGGCCGCAGCCGACGCTGGCGTGGCAGGCGAGCTCGCCGACGCACAGCCACTCGCGGGTCTGACCTTCGTGCTCACCGGCACGCTCGTCAACCGCACGCGCGACGAGGCAGGCGCGGCGCTCAAGGTGCTCGGCGCCAAGGTCTCGGGCAGTGTGTCAAAGAAGACGAGCTATCTGGTCGCCGGCCCCAAAGCGGGCTCCAAGCTCACCAAGGCCGAGCAGCTGGGTGTACCCGTGCTGGACGAGGACGCGCTCGAGCAGATCTTGGCTACTGGTCAGGTGCCGGAGGCGTAATGGATATAGAGAATCGCAATTGCTCGCAGGCGGAAGGGCGCACGAAGCATTCCCAAGTGCAGGCAAAAGAGCGCTTAATGATGCGAATTTGCATTGCCGAGCGTGAGCGCGCGGCGGGTGCATCTCGCGATGCCTTTGAGGCGTTGACCGAGCTAGAGGCGAGGCTCGGTCTAGCCTAGAGAGACCGGCACCGTGATTTGCGTCACGTAGGTCGCCGGGTCGTCGCTGATGATGTCATCGATAAGGGCGATCTCGCGTTGCCCCGCTACGCTGCCAACTTGTCAAAAGCCCCGCGCCGGTTGAGCACGGTAAACGCGATAACACAGATGACTGCCGACAAAATCGACCCGCACGGCGAGGCGATGCCCATGGGAAACAGCGTGTCGGAATAGGCGTTCGACAGCAGCCACGCGCCCGGCACGCGAATGAGCGCCACGGCCAGCACGTTGTGCGCAAAGCCGATGTAGCTCTTGCCATACGCAGCGAAAAAGCCGCTAAAGCAAATGTGGATGCCGGCAAAAATCGCGTCGAAAATATAGCTGCGCATATAGCCGGTGCCGGCCGCGACTACCGCGGCGTCCTTGGCAAAAAAGCCGATAAACGCCGGCGCCACTAGCCACATCAGTATCGTGATCAGGCAGCCATACACTACCGAGATGGTCATGGCATCCTTGAGCACCTGACGTGCACGATCGCCCTTGCCTGCGCCGGCGTTTTGCGCCGTGAGTGCACTGACGGTAGCGCCCATGGAACTCGGCACAATGAACAAAAAGCTGATCATCTTTTCGACCAGGCCCACGGCGGCAGCGTCGACGAGCCCTCGGTGGTTGGCAATGACGGTGATAAACATAAACGCCACCTGGATGCAGCCGTCCTGCACGGCCACGGGCACGCCGATCTTAAGAATGCTGCCGAGTACCTCGGGCTGAGGGCGCAGGTCGCTGCGCTTAACGTGGATGTTCGTGCGGCGGCTCTTGAGCCACACGAGCGCGAGGGCAACGCTGGCCGTCTGCGCGGTTACCGTGCCGAGCGCCGCGCCCACGGGGCCGAGCCCCATGTGGCCGATAAACAGAAAGTCGAGCGCGATGTTGATGATGCATGCCACGCCGATCACGTACATAGGCGAGCGCGAATCGCCCAGCCCGCGAAAGATGGCCGAAAGAATGTTGTATGCGGCGATAAACGGAATGCCGACAAAGCAGATACGCAGGTAGGCGGCGGTTCCTTCGACTGCCTCGGCCGGCGTGCCAATGAGTGCCACAATCTGCGGACACAATGCAAGCAGGACAGCGGCCAGCACCACCGAGACGCCCATAAAGAGCGTGATGGTGTTGCCGATGGCGGTCTCGGCGCGGTCGAAGCGGCGCGAACCCACGGCGTGGCCGACGATGACCGTCGTTCCCATGGCTAGACCCACGAGCGTCACGGTAATGATATAGAGCGTCTGCGCACCATTGCCCACGGCGGTGATGCCGGCGGCGCCGCTAAACTGCCCCATCATGTACAGGTCGGCCATGCCGTAGAGCATCTGCAAAAAGTACGAGAGCATATAAGGCAGGGCAAAGACCGCGATGGTCTTAAGGACATTGCCGCGTGTGAGGTCGTGTTCCATGGGCGGGGCTTTCTGGCTGGGTTCGTTTACGTACCAGTGTAGTGAAAACCCTACAACGATTGTAGAGTCAAGGTTTATGTTGGCAGTGGGGCGAAATAAGTCGCGTGCACTATTATTCCGAGTGAATATGGACACACGTCACGAGAACTCGCCGCCGGCGCTAACCTTGCAGAAAACGATTTCGGAATACTTGACACCATTATTCGGCGCGCAATAATACGTGCGTTTGCGAACAACGTTTGATGGGGGTTGAACCTGCGTGCGCAATCTCAAAATACTGTTTTCCTATCTAGGGGCATACCGTCGCGATGCCATCCTCGGCGTGTTCTTTGTGTCGGTCGAGACGGTGCTCGAGCTGTTTATCCCGGTCATCATGGCCAACATCATCGATGTGGGCGTGCCTGCGTGTGATATCAACTACATGCTGCTACAGGGCGCGTACATGTTGGTGTGCGCTGCGCTTTCGCTGGTACTGGGCTTGGGTTATGCCCGCACGTCCGCCCGCGTTGCCTCGGGCCTAGGCGCTAACCTGCGCGAGGCCGAGTACAAAAAGATTCAGACGCTCGCTTTTGGCAACCTGGACAACTACGACGCCAGCTCGCTCGTCACCCGCATGACCACGGACATCACCGTTATCCAAAATGCTGTGGGCAACGGCTTTCGCCCTATGGTGCGCGGCCCGGTGACGCTTATCGTCGGCCTTATCTACGCGCTGATGCTGTCGCGCCCGCTCGCCACCGTCTTTGCGATCATCTTGCCCGTGCTGGCAATCGTACTGGGCGTCATCACCTATCGCGTGAGCCCGCTCTACCGCCAACTCCAGACCTCGATGGACCACCTCAACGGCGTGGTACAGGAGGACCTCACCGCCGTGCGTGCCGTCAAGGCCTACGTTCGTACCGAGCACGAGGAGGCCAAGTTCGACACCGTCAATACCGAGCTCGCGCGCACTGCGACAAAGACCTTTGGCAGCGCGGTGCTCAACCTGCCGGTGTTTCAGCTGTCGATGTACGTGGCTGCGCTCTCCATCCTGTGGATTGGCGGCCGCATGATTCTCGCCGGCAAGTTGGGTGTAGGCTCTCTCACGGGCTTTATGAGCTACGTGCTGCTGATCATGAACTCGCTCATGATGATTTCCAACGTGTTTTTGCTGCTCACGCGCGCTCTTACGAGTGTGGGCCGTATCGCCGAGGTGCTCGATGAGGAGCCCTTTATCGCCAGCCCCGCGGGAGACCTCGCGATTGCGGCGCCAGCGGACGGCAGTATCGAGTTTCGCGACGTTTCCTTTAAATACCGCGCGGATGCAGCCGAGGATGTGCTCGAGCATATCGACCTTCGCATCGAGAGCGGCTCGACGGTGGGCATCCTCGGCGGTACGGGATCGGGCAAGAGCTCGCTTGTGCAGCTGATTGCGCGCCTGTACGACGCTACCGAGGGCGCCGTGCTTGTGGGCGGACGTGACGTGCGTGACTACGACCTCGCCGCCTTGCGCGACGCTGTGGGCATTGTGCTGCAAAAGAATGTGCTGTTCACGGGCACCGTGCGCGAGAATCTGCAGTGGGGCAATCCGCAGGCGTCGGACGATGAGCTCCTCGCGGCTTGCCGCGCGGCGTGCGTGGACGAGTTCCTTGATCGCATCGGCGGGCTGGACGGCGAGTTGGGCCAAGGCGGCGCCGGTGTCTCGGGTGGCCAGAAGCAACGCCTGTGCATCGCGCGCACGCTGCTCAAGCATCCGCGCGTGCTCATTTTTGATGACTCCACCAGCGCGGTCGATATGGCGACCGACGCAAAGATTCGCGAGCACATCGCTCGGATTCCCGATGCGACCGTGCTCATCATCGCCCAGCGCATCGCGAGTGTCATGGATGCCGATCGCATTGTGGTGCTGGACGACGGTCGTGTCCACGGCGTGGGCACGCACGAGGAACTGCTAGCGGGCGACAACATATACCAGGAGATTTACGCCTCGCAGATGGAGTTTGCGGGGAACGCGGACGCCGGCGATGGCAACGACGGTGGCTGCGCGAATGATCCATTTTCCTCCGTCGCATGCGGATCGCCCTTGGAAGGGGGTGAGCGCCATGCCTAAGACCGCAGCCCAAGCACGCCCGGCCGACCTCAAACGCACTGTGCGCCGCCTGCTCTCCTACATGGGGCATGCCAAGTTCTCGTTGCTCGCGGTGGGCGTGCTCGCCTCCGTCGCCGCCATCGCGAGCCTCGCCGGCACCTACATGGTGCGCCCCATCGTTAACGGTTTGGCTACGGGCGGGGAGGAACTGCTCGCCAAGCAGGTCATCCTGACGGCGATCATCTACGCCGCGGGCGTGCTTTCGGCCCTGGGCTACTCGCAGATCATGGTGCGCGCGGCCCAACGCGTGGTGTCCGATATTCGCCGCGACCTGTTCGCGCACATCCAGACGCTGCCGCTCAGTTATTTTGACAGCACGCGCTCGGGCGACATCATGAGTTTTTTCACCAACGACGTCGACACCGTCTCCGAGGCGCTTAACAACAGCTTTGCCAACGTGATTCAGGCCGCCATTCAGGTTGTGGGCACCACGGCTATGCTCATCATCCTTAACTGGCAGCTCACGATTATCACACTCGTGTGCGATGCGGCCATTGTGCTGTATGCGCGCTACTCGGGCGCGCGCTCTAAGCGTTTCTTTGCTGCCCAGCAGGCATCGCTTGGCGACCTGGACGGATATATCGAAGAAATGGTCTCGGGCCAAAAGGTCATCAAGGTCTTTAACCGTGAGGCAGCGAATGTCGCCGGCTTCACCTGCCGCAACGACGAGCTTCGCCGCACCGGTACCGCCGCCGTGAGCTATGCCAACTCCATGGTGCCCATGACCGTCGTGATTGGCTACGTCAACTATGCCATCGTCGCCGTGGCGGGCGGCATGCTCTGCATCAAGGGGCTCGCCGATGTGGGCGCACTTGCAAGCTACCTGGTCTTTGTGCGCCAGGCCGCCATGCCCATCAACCAGTTTACGCAGCTCGGCAACTTCTTGCTCAACGCGTTGGCCGGTGCCGAGCGCCTGTTTGCGGCTATGGACCTTGAGCCCGAGGTGGACGAGGGCTGCGTGGAGCTGGTGCAGACGGGCGATGCCGCGTGGGCGTGGAAAATTCCCGAGGGCCAGGGCGTGGGCGTCTACGGGCACCTGAATGACGTGGCAGCCGTTGATGAGTCGGGCCGCGCGGTGGCCGCCGACGGCACCGAGCTCACGTGCGGCTTGGTCCCGCTTGCCGGCGACGTGCGCTTCCATGCCGTGGACTTTTCCTACGTGCCGGGCGCCCGCGTGCTCACGGACCTCAACCTGTTTGCCAAGCCGGGGCAAAAGATTGCGTTTGTGGGCTCCACGGGCGCCGGCAAGACGACCATTACCAACCTCATCAACCGCTTCTACGAGGTCGATGACGGCGAGATCACGTACGACGGCATCGACGTCAAGCACATTGCCAAGGCCAGCCTGCGCGGGTCGCTCGGCATTGTGCTGCAGGATACGCACCTGTTTAGCGGCACCATTGCGCAGAACATCCGTTTTGGCAAGCTCGACGCGACCGACGAGGAGGTGCGCGCCGCTGCCGAGGCCGCCTGCGCCGACTCGTTTATCCGCCGCCTGCCGCGGGGCTACGACACACCGGTCACGGCCGACGGCGCCAACCTGTCGCAGGGTCAGCGTCAGCTGCTCGCCATCGCGCGCGTGGCCGTCGCCGATCCGCCGGTGCTCATCCTGGACGAGGCCACGAGCTCCATTGACACGCGTACCGAAAAGCTCATCGAGCGCGGTATGGACCGCATCATGCGCGGTCGCACCACGTTTATGATCGCGCACCGCCTGTCCACCGTCCGCGACGCCGACGCCATCATGGTCCTCGAACACGGCCGCATCATCGAGCGCGGCACGCACGAAGAGCTGCTCGCCCAGCACGGCGAGTACTGGCAGCTGGCGCATGGCTTAAAAGAGCTGGATTAACCCGTTCGAGCACGATGCTTTGATCCCTCCGTGCTCCTCGCCTCAAACCATCACAACATTCGACGGTTTTTGCCAAAATCGGGAAAAGCATCGAATGTTGTGATGGTTTTTCTGCCACTCGACCGGGTGGAATCGCTTTCTTGTGCACGAAGGTGTGCGGACCCGTGGGCAGGGGAATAAGGTCGGTTATCTGACTCCATTGGAGGGCTCATGGACCTGCCGATCGTCCTGTCCCATAAGACTGCCTGGCTGTACCACAACGTGGCACGTCGGTCCGAGCCGCTCTCGCGAGCAAGCAGCCTATACGATGAGGACTCGCTTGCTAACGAGGCGGAGCCGACTGCGGACCTGCCCAAATTGGGGCTCGATACCAAGGGGCTGAGGGCTTCGACGGCAGTTGGGATCGTTACCGACTATCTGGTTTCGCTCGGTATTCCACGAGAAGAACTCGATCATATCGACACGCTCGTCAACTTTGATTTTGAGCGCTCGACGCCGGCTGGATTTAGGTGCCACGTGTTTGGGGCGCCGGTACCTCCAGGCCATCTTATCGAGGTGGCAGAGGGCCTTCTAGTGGTTGATGAGGCTATGTGCTTTGTCCAAGCGGGTTCGTGGATGAGCGAGCCCGAGCAGCTGGAATATGGCTACGAAATCTGCGCTCGATACCATTTGAATCATCTGTCGACAGGCGATTATATCGAGATGGGGCAGAGGTATACCGTTGCCGACTTGATTGCCTATTGCAATGAGAACCGATCTCGTCAGGGGGCTATACGCGCGGCCGCCGTGCTCAAGCGCGTGCACGATGGCGCACGGTCGCCCATGGAGACGGCCACCGCAATCATGGTCGTAGCAAAACGTTCTCAAGGAGGGCTTGGATACGCCAAGGTCGAGCTCAACCATCGGGTCGATGTTCCCAGCGAGTTCAAATATCTCGCTAAGTCCGGGTATTTCGAGATTGACGTATATGCGCCTGCGAGCGATACGGGGATTGAATACAACGGCTCGGACCATCTTGATAAACAGCGCAGCGCGTCGGATGCGGAGCGTATGACCGTGCTGAGCGCGCTGGGCTTTAGAATGATCGTCCTCACCGGGACTCAGTTTGCCCATCAGCTGCAATTGCACCGGGCGATGAACGCCATCGCACTTGCGATGGGCCTTAAGTGCGACCGAAGCGAAGCGTTCCAGAAACGGCAGAACGATCTGCGAGAATTCGTGATTCGGCACTGGGACGGCGGCCTTTAGGGGCGTTCCGGCCTTTCTACGGGGCGCCATGGGCAGGCAAACCATCACAACATTCGACGTTTTTCGCCAAAATCGGGAAAAGCATCGAATGTTGTGATGGTTTGTGTGTTGAGGATGGGCTTGGGAAGCCGGTCTTGCTCGCAAAGGCCTTTCGTGTCGTACGCATGTCGACCCATTCTTCCCGTGCGGTACTATATTCCCTGAAGAATAAAGACCAGCGCGAGGGGAGGGCCGCGTGGACGGGCACGTGCAACATGACGGTTTTGGCCGCGACATCAACTACCTGCGCATTGCCGTTACCGACAAGTGCAATTTCCGCTGCATCTATTGCATGCCGGCCGATGGCGTGGCGCCCCGCGCGCACGACGAGCTGCTCAGCGCCGAGGAAATCGCCCGCTTTGTGCGCTTGGTGGCGGGGGAGGGTATTCGCCGCGTGCGTCTGACGGGCGGCGAGCCGCTGGTCAGCCGTCGCATCATTCCGCTCATTCGCGACATCCGCGCGATTCCGCAGATCGAGGACATCTCGCTCACCACCAACGGCGCCCTGCTTCCCAAGTTGGCGCCGCAGCTCAAAGATGCCGGGCTTAACCGCGTCAATATCTCGCTCGACACGCTCGACCCTACGCTCTTTGGAAAGATCACGCGTCTAGGTCGACTCGAGCAGACCATGGCTGGCATCGACGCGGCGCTGGCTTGGGGCTTTGAGCCCGTTAAGGTCAACTGTGTCGTGGTGCGCCGGCTCAACCAAGATGTAGAGACCCTCGCACGGCTGACCGTCGACCGCCCCGTCCATCTGCGCTTTATCGAATACATGCCCATTGGCGACGACCGCACGAGCTCGCATTGCGCCGTGGACCCGCATGCGCCCACGCTCAATCCCGAGCTGTGGGACGCGAGCGATACCGTGCCGAGCGACGAGCTGCGGGCGCGCATCAATGCCGGGGCCACCGCGGCGGGACTGGGCGAGCTCGAGCCGCTTGACATCAACGACGCTCCTGCCGGCGCGGGTCCTGCGCGCTATTGGCACTTTCCGGGCGCGGCGGGAACGGTTGGCTTTATTAGCGCCATGTCCAATCATTTTTGTGTGAATTGCAACCGTCTGCGCCTGACGGCCGATGGCAACGTGCGTCCGTGCCTGTTCAGCGATGCCGAGTATTCGGTGCGCGACGCCCTGCGCCGTGGTGATGATATGCAGGTACTTTCGATTTGGCGCGATGCCGTGGCCCACAAACCGCAGGAACACGCGATAATTGAGGGCACGCAACGATTTATGTCCCAAATCGGAGGATGATCATATGGCCAAGAGCAGGTACGCCGATGCCACCAAGGCCGCTCGCAGGGCCGCGATGTCTGCCCACAAAGTCACGGCTGCGGCGAATGCTGGCAACGCCGACGCGTCCGCACAGCCGACTGCCAGCACTGCCACCGAGCCCGCCCGCGACGCCCGTCGCGACGAGCTGACGCACGTGGACGCCAAGGGCGAGGTGCGCATGGTTGACGTGTCCGACAAGGCCGAGACCCATCGCATCGCTATCGCCGAGGGCACTATCCTCATGCACTCCGAGACGCAGGCTATGGTGCTGCAGGACCGCGCCAAGAAGGGCGACGTGCTTGCCTGCGCACGCGTGGCGGGCATCATGGCCATCAAGCGCACGAGTGACATCATCCCCATGTGCCATCCGTTGCTCATTACCAAGAGTAAGTGCGATATCGAGCCCATCGCTTCGGCGGGAACGCCTGCCGAGGATGTGCCCGAGGGCTGGGCACCGGCGCGCGCGGACGGGCAGGTTGGCTTTCACGTACTGGTTACGGCCGGCGTGACGGGCAAGACGGGTATCGAGATGGAGGCTCTGACCGGCGCGAGTGCCGCGTGTCTGACCATCTACGACATGTGCAAGGCGGTCGATCGCGGCATGGAGATCGTCGACGTACGCCTGCTGCACAAGGAGGGCGGCCGCTCGGGCGTGTGGGATCGTGCAGAGCGTCAGGCCGCTGCTGTTGAGGCCGTGGCTGCTGACGGTGCCGCCCTCGCGAGCGCGTCCGCTGCCGTCACGCCCGCAGCTCCGGCCGTCCCCGCGATTGCGTTTATCGGTTACCAAAACTCGGGCAAGACCACACTCGTCGAGAAGGTCATTGCCGAGCTCACCCGCCGCGGCCTGCGCGTGGGTTCGCTCAAGCATCATGGGCATCACGGCTTTGATATCGATGTGCCCGCTAAGGATACGTGGCGCCATCATCAGGCCGGATCCAAACACGTGGGCCTCATCTGCGCCACGCGCTGGGCGGAGTACGCCGACACGCGCGAGGAGGACGAGATGCCCGCGCGCGAGCTGCTGTCGCGTTACAACGATGTCGACGTGGTGATCATCGAGGGCTACAAGACCGAGGGCTTCGACAACATCGTCGTCGCGCGCTCCGGTGTCGACCGTCTGCGCGGCAAGAGCTCGCTCGACCTGGTCGACGGCCGCACGCTGGCCCTTGCCTGTAACGAGGTCCTGGCACGCCAGGCATTCGACGCCGGCTTTGCGACCCGAGCCATCAACATCAACGACGCCCGAGCCATCTGCGATCTGATTCAGGACCATCTGGCCTAAAACCTGCCAAAAAGGGACAGGTTTGTTTTGGCAGGTTTTATCTGGGCAAACGTCATTTCCACCACAAAGGGGCCAGGCACCTTTGTGGTGGTTTTTGCTTTGGTAGATGTGTGGGACATGCCTTACAATCTACCAAGTAGTTCATGACGGGCGAAAAACGGAGAGAAGGGGCTTGATGCGTCCTTAATGTTTCGTGCGGATAGATTGATTTGACAGACGGTGGCGAATGCCTGCCGTCCGCATTCGTATGAAACAAGGAGTCTCCATGCTTGCCCCTCTTTTCTCAAAGCCTCAATCATCGCTGTCCGTGCAGGCTAAGCGCCTGGTGGCGATGCGCTTTCTCATCTACACCGGTTTTCAGACCAGCTACTTCATCGGCGTCATCGGAACGCTTACCTATGCAGACGATGCCTCGGTCGTGGCGACATCGCTGGCCGTCCTGTTTATGAATGTATTTGTGATCCTGGGATCCTTTGCGGGCGGCGCTGCGCTCGACGCATGGGGTCCGCGCCGCCATTTCTTGCTGAGCATCGTCGGCGCTCTCGCAACCGGCGCGGCGATCCTCGTCTTTGGCAGTGCGACCGGTATCGTCCTGCTCGGCGCGGTGCTCCTGGGCTTTGTGTTGGGGTTCGCCCAGCCCATCGCCACATCCTATCCGGCCTACCTCACCGACGATCCTGTCGAGCTCAAAGACATCAACTCCGCCATCGCCATGTTTTCAAACGTGAGTATCATCGTTGGCCCCACGCTGGGCGGCTTTGTCGCGGCGGCTACATCGTCACGTGCGGTGTTCGTGCTCATGATGATCTTTACCGTACTGGCGCTCGTCGCCGGTTGGGGCTTTAGGCCGCAAGCGGGTCGCGTCGCCGTGCGCGAAAGCGATCTCGCGGAAAGCGGTGCGACGGCAAGTACTGCCAGCCAAAGCTCCAACCCCAGCACGTTCGCCCGCGCCACCTTCGCGACAAGCATCAAGACAGTCTTCACCAACAGTATCCTCGCCTTGCTGTTCTGCATCATCTTCCTCTCGAACTTTGGCTACGGTGCCTTCGATCCGCTGGAGTCGTTCTTCTACCGCGATGTCCTGCACGTCGGTGTCGAATGGATGGGCTGGCTCTCGTCGGCCAGCGGCGTCGGCGCGGCACTGGGCGCCGTGGTCGCGCTCCGCTTGCCGCCGCGCCTCGTCAGCCTCAAAACCCTGCTCGTAGCGCTTATGTGTGTGGGCCTGGGAAGTCTGCTCTACGTGGGGACGCCGTACATAGGCGTGGCCCTCATTGGCCAGATTGCCCTGGGCGTGGCCTGGGGCGTCGTTAATCCGCTCCACAACACCATCGTGCAAACGACGGCGCCGCTCGAGCAACTCGGCCGCGTCAACTCGGTCATGGGCTTTGGCAACATGTTCGCTGGTGTGGCCCCGCTGGCGATTGCCCCCTGGCTGGCGGCGACGTTTGGTGTGCAGCAGACACTCGTCGGGGCGGGCATGGTCGTGACGGCGGTTCCCGCGGCGTTGCTGCTGTTTGGCCGCCGGCATTTCGATCGTGCCGCAAGGCAGTAAAACCATCACAACATTCAGCGAAAATCGCGATTTTGCCGAAAAACGTCGAATGCTGTGATGGTTTGCGCTCCGGCCAGGCCACCCTTCGGGTTCGGCCACCACAAAGGGGCCAGGCACCTTTGTGGTGGTTTTTGCTTTGATAGGCCGCGCCCGCGCCTTGGTATACCATGTACGCCGTTTGCGAATACACCCCACACCGCCGCTCTGCCCAGAAAGGCCCCCATGGACACCACCTTCAGTCACATCAAAGCCGTGTTCTGCGATATCGACGGCACGCTGCTCACGAACCAGCACACGGTGTCCCCGCGCACCGTGGCGGCGATCCGCGCCCTGCGCGAGCGCGGCGTGCTCTTTGGCCTGTGCACCGGGCGCGACGCCCACGCGACCGAGGCCATGTACGAGCCCTGGGGCATCGAAGACCTGGTGGACGTGCTCGTGGGCTGCGGTGGCGCCGAGGTCATCGACCGCGCGCACGGCATCAACGAGCTGAGCTATCCGCTGCCGGGCGAGACCATCGCGCGCATCTGCAAGTACATGGCAGGCCTGCCGGCAACACCCGTTTGCCCTCGGGACGGCGTGCTCTACGTGCCCGAGAGCAATGCATGCGTCGAGCACCTGTCGCGTGTCGACGGCGTGCCCTACAAGGTGGTCGACTTTGCCGAGTTTTTGCGCGAGCCGCAGATCAAGGTGATGTTTACTATGGCGCCCGAGGTAATGCCGCAGGTGATTGAGCGAGCGTCGACATTTGCCGATGGCACCGTCAAAGCGGCGGCTCTGCAAACCACGCAGCGGCTCTACGAGTTCATGGATCCGCGTGTGTCCAAGACGCGCGGTCTTGTGCGCGTGGCGGAGCTCAACGACATGGAGCTCCAGAACATCTGCGTGTTTGGCGATGCCGATAACGACACCTGCATGGTGGCTGACGCCGGCGTGGGTGTGGCCATGGCAAACGGAAGCGATGCCACCCGTGCTGCCGCCGACTTTGTAACCGTGAGCAACGACGAAGACGGCATCGCGATCTTTATCGAGGAACATCTGCTGTAGCGCTAGGGCGGAATCACCACAAAGGGGACAGGTGCCTTTGTGGCGGCCTCAGGCGATTTGGGCGAATTGATGCCTAAAATCTGCGCACAAAATCAAATATGATTGTCTGAACATCACGCTTCTAACCACCGATGGGTTAAAGATATTCTCATCAGTTTGGTAAGGTATTCCTGCTGGCTAATGACCTACCGCTCACGGTCGATTTTCGACCGTGAGCGGGATGTTTGCTCTTGAGCAAAATGTTGTGCAAATAAATCTAATGCCATTAAAAAATGATAGTCAACTAAATTACCAGTAGAAACCAAAAATAGATAGCGAATAAACGAAGGCAAATCTGAGTAAATGTCAAGAGAATTGAGAACTTGCTACAAAAATGCGATCGCGTCGGAAATGTTGGTGTAAGCGCGCCGACGGCTGACCGCCAAACGCAAG